>CAMPIZ010000088.1 GCA_946886675.1 uncultured Flavobacterium sp. | reverse complement strand
GTATTAATATTGGAGAAAAGGTAGCCATTGTTTTGGTAAAGGTTGGTAAGGTCTTCGCCATCAGGTTTACTTGGGTCTGCAATCCTTTCCTGGAGAAGTACACCGTTATATACGTCGCCTTTTTCAATGCCCAGCACACCTCTTAACTGGTCATTTGTATAAACCGTATTACCAAGGAATTTAATGTCGCCAAAGTAATATTTACGGCCTTCCTCTACATCTATTTTTATTGCAACTGTATTCTTATCCTTATTATATATAACCGTATCTGCTGTAATACGGGCATCCCTATAACCTTTTTCCTTAAATTTATCTACTACATTACCCAGGTCTTCTTTATACTTTTCACGTATAAATTTTGAAGGCTTAAAAATACGTAATGGGTTAAGGAAGCTTTTTTGTTTGGTGTTTTTCATGGCTCCCCTTAGCTTGCCGTCGCTAAGCTGGGTGTTGCCTTCAAATTCAATTTTGGAAATCCTTACTTTTTTACCACGGTCTACATTTACCAGCATCTTTACAGTATTGGCACTATCCGGTATAACGTTAATGGCAACTTTTGTGTTGTAGTAGCCGTCTTTTTTATATTTATTTTCAATATAATTTTTGGTATTGGTAACCAGGTTCTCGTTTACGGTTTTACCTTTAGTAAGCTCAGTGTCCTTAATAAGGGCTTCAGCTTTACTCTTTTTAACGCCCTGTATCTTTGCTTCACTAAGCTTAGGCAGCTCGTTAAGGTTAAGCTCCAGGTAAATACTGTCGTTTTCTATTTTAGTGGCATAAAAGTTAATATCGCTAAAAAGCCCAAGCCTGGCAAGGCTTCTTATAGCGTTGCTTATTTCTTCTCCGGGTACATTAACTCGCTGGCCTTTCTCCAGTTTTGTAAATTGTATTATAGTAAGCTCATTATAGGTTATCTGTCCTGTAACGTCTATATCTGCAAGTATATACTCGCCCGGCTCAATTCTTTGTTCCTGTGCCGCTGCTCCTGCACCGGCCATAAAAATTAATGTCCCTAGAAATAATTTTATGCGTTTATAAAACATTATGGTTTTATTTAACTTGTTCACTGGTTTTTCCAAATCTTCTTTCTCTTTTCTGGTAGCTTATAATGGCATCATGCAGGTCTTTCTCCCTGAAATCAGGCCACAGTATTTCGGTAAAGTAAAATTCTGCATATGCACACTGCCAAAGCAAAAAGTTGCTTATGCGCTGTTCTCCACTGGTTCTTATCACCAGGTCGACATCGGGCATATCATGCGTATACAGATGGTTGTTAAGCATAGCCTCATCTATATTCTCTACCTCAATTGTATTGTTCTTTATCTTTTCGCTTATTTTTTTTATAGCAGAAATTATTTCTTCCCTTGAGCCGTAGCTTAAAGCCAGGGTAAGGGTCATTCTGGTATTGTTTTTGGTTTTTTCTATTACATCAAACAGCTCTTTCCTGGCTTTTTCCGGCAGCATTTCGCTATTACCTATAGTATTTAGCCTGATGTTGTTTTTTTGCAGGGTAGGCAGCTCTTTTTTAAGGGAGCTGATAAGCAGTTTCATAAGGGTTTGTACCTCCAGTTTAGGCCTGTTCCAGTTTTCTGTAGAAAAGGCATAAAGTGTAAGATAGCCAATGCCGAGTTTAGCGCAGGATTCAACAGTTTCCTTTACCGATTTTGTACCATTTTCATGGCCAAAAGCACGTAGCATACCTCTTTGCTTTGCCCAACGGCCGTTTCCGTCCATAATTATGGCAAGGTGATTAGGCAGGTTTTCAGTATTTATGGTAGTTGTTTGGTCCATATAGTTTAGTCTGGGCAATAGCATGGTTTTTCACCAAAGGTGTAAGTAAGGGTAAATCCGGTAAATACATACCAGTCGTCGCTCTCTGTGTTACCAAAGCGAAGATTTTGGTAAGCATCATTTTCCGGATTGCTTCCGTCCAGGTTATCCGTAAAGGTATATCGTGCACCTACTTCAAATCCTATTACAAAATTTTTCAGGACATTAGACTTAATCCCTACCGTCATAGGTATGGCCAGGGCATTGTTAGTGTCTTCGGTATATGTCCTTCCGTTATTTATATATTTCTCATCAAACCAAAAATAGCTTAAACCACTATAAACATAGGGGGTTAAAACTGTTTTTGATTCGTGCAGGTTGAACTCAAAGAAACTGAATTCAATACCTAAAGATAATTCTTTAACCGTATTCTCAAATGAGTAGCCTCTTTGCTTTCGGGAACCCATATCAGAGTCTGCATCATCAGCAGAGATTTTTGCATAAGTAAAGGAAGCTCTGTAAGAGTGCCTTGGGCTTCTGTTATATTTATACAGTAAGCCTACGGCTAGATCTTTTGGCGCTATGTAATTAGTAGGGCCCACATCACCAATATAATTGCTTCCACCCGCAAAAATACCCACTTCATTTATCTGGGCATTTGCGTTTATTGAAACGGTAATTAAAAATAAAACAACTATAAATCGGCTCATTACATCAAAATAGGTGCAAATATAACAATATAGATTTCTAAATTGCCTTTGTTAAGACTTTTTACATCTATAATTCGCATTTTTGCAGATACATTCAGTACAGAAAACGAAAGAAGGCAGGGTGTAGTATATGCCTTAAATAAAAAAGTTATTTTTTAGTTTCTTTTGTCTTCTCCCCAAAGCAGTTTTTTGCGTAATGTTTTCAGGAATTTTTCTTCGGGAAACTCAACCATGTTTATTTTAAACTCCGTTTTCTTTATGTAAAGCGTAGTCTCTGTGTCTACAGTTAATATTCTGGAATCCAGAGATATTAAATGCTGTGGTTCCCTGCCGCTTACTTTAAGTTCGAGCTCGGTGCCATCCGGAATTACCAGTGGCCTTGCATTAAGGTTGTGGGGTGCAATAGGGGTTATAACAAGTGAATTTACTTCGGGTATTAAAACAGGCCCTCCACAGCTTAATGAGTAGCCGGTAGACCCGGTAGGGGTAGAAATAATAAGCCCGTCTGCCCAATAAGCATTAAGATAGTCGCCATCCATTTTAACTTCTATAGTAATCATGGAGGTTGTATCCTTACGGCTAACAGCAATTTCGTTAAGGGCAAAATCAAGGCCATCTTCTTTCTCCATGCCTTCATAGTTAAGCGAAAGCAATGACCGTGGCGATATTTTAAACTTATTTTCAAAAATAAGGGGTAAAAGAGTTTCAATATCCTCCTGCTGTACTGTTGCTAAAAATCCAAGCCGGCCTGCATTAATGCCCAGTACAGGTATGTTTTTGTCTCTAATGTATGTAGCAGCCCTTAGCATTGTACCGTCTCCGCCTATACTTATAAGCATATCATACCTGTGGTCCAGCTCTTCATGCTTTGTGAAAACATTAAAATCTTTTTTTAAGATGTTTTTTTCTTTCAGGGTTGTATAAAATCCCGATTCAAAAACAACTTCTGTATTGTGTCCTTCAAAAACAGACAGCATCTTTTGAATAATGTCTTCCGTATTATCTTTATAGTACTGTCCGTAAACTGCAATCTTCATAAAATCGTCCACTAAATGTTAAGGTATTTGTCAAGATAATCAGAACGGTCTTTTAAGGTGTTCAGATAGGCATCTTCCTGATGTTCAGAGATAATATCATAATTATATCTTCTAAAAGTTTGTATAATTTCACTAAGCCCGCCAAGGCTTATTTTTATAGTGATCTGTACCTTTTCCAAATTAGCTTCAGATATGAATGAGCCTAATAGCCTTCCGTTGTTGCTTTCCACAATCTGGGCCACTTCGCTCATAGTATAGTCGCCTATACCTTTTTCCACAACTAATATTCCGCCTTCTTCCTTTAAAAAAGGGGTTTGATGGAAAAACTGGATTATATCGGTAATTTCATAATACCCTACATATTTATTGCTGGCGTTAAGTACGGGCATTATATTGGTTTCGTTTTTGGCAAATATTTCAAGTACATCCAGCCATATGGTGGTATCTCTCACAAAAAATCTGTCGAAACTGTAACGGATATCTGAAAGTTTTTTTTCAATATCCATCAGTTCTATATCCTCTGCTCCCGCGCAGCCTATATAAATATCGTTTTCCAGTACCGGAAAGTGCGAGAAAGGATATTCGGCAAAAAGGTCCTGGGCATCGGTTATAGAATCCTGTGTGGTTAGGGGGTTGATTTTAGTGTTAAGAAAATCAGTAATATCAGTCATATTGGGGTCGTATCAGTTACTACTGCAAAATAATCAAAAATAAGAATATTCTACCTTAATTTAACTTTGTATTTTTGTGTGATATTGAGAAAAAACGGCAGAAATGACAAAACTTAGTGTAAATATAAACAAAATAGCAACGCTGCGAAACTCACGTGGAGGTAATGTGCCTGACCTGCTTAAAGTTGCAGCCGATGTTCAGAAATTTGGCGCGCAGGGTGTTACCATTCATCCAAGGCCGGACGAAAGGCATATTCGTTATAATGATGCAAGGCAGCTTGTAAATGTTGTACACACAGAGTACAACATTGAGGGTAACCCGGTAAAGAAATTTATAGATTTAGTGCTGGAAGTACAGCCTACACAGGTTACTTTGGTTCCTGATGCCGATGATGCCATTACATCTGATGCAGGTTGGGATACTATAAAACATAAATCTTTCCTGCAGGAAGTGATTGCCGAATTTAAAAGTAACGGTATAAGGACGTCTATATTTGTAGATCCTGTATTGAAGATGATTGAAGGCGCTAAAGAAACAGGAGCCGACAGGATAGAGCTTTATACAGAAACCTATGCACATGAGTATGGACTGGGTAATAAGGATGGAATAAAGCCTTATACTGAGAGCGCTAAGCTGGCAAACCAACTTGGGCTTGGAGTAAACGCCGGGCACGACCTTAGCCTGGATAATATTAGATTTTTTAAAGACAATATTCCGGGCCTGCTGGAGGTTTCTATAGGCCACGCCTTAATATCGGAATCGCTTTACCTGGGACTTGAAAATGTTGTGAATATGTATCTGCAAAAACTTAAATAATATGCTGCATTCAAGAATAGAAGGAGAAGGCAGGCCTTTACTAATAATTCATGGTTTTTTGGGAATGTCTGACAACTGGAAAACACTGGGTGGCCAGTATGCCGAAAACGGTTTTGAAGTGCATGCTCTCGATTTAAGGAACCATGGTAAAAGTTTGCATTCTGATGAGTTTACTTATGAGGCTATGGTTAATGATATTTATGAGTACTGTAAAGGACACAATCTCAATAAAGTTGATGTTATAGGGCACTCTATGGGTGGTAAGGTTACTATGTTTTTTGCTATGGCGCATCCGGAAATGCTTGATAAAATTGTATTGGCTGATATTGGGCCTAAATATTACAGCCCCCATCATCAGGATATATTGGCAGGCCTTAATGCGGTTGATTTTTCTACCAAGCCGGGCAGGAGTGATGTGGAAAACGTGCTTAAAGAATATATAACCGATTTTGGCACCAGGCAGTTCCTTATGAAAAATCTTTACTGGAAAGAGCAGGGGCAGCTGGCATTCCGTTTTAACTTAAAGGTGCTTACAGATACTATTGAAAATATTGGCGCTGCGTTGCCGGAAGGCTCTGTTTACAATGGTCCCGTACTTTTTTTAAGGGGTGACAGATCCAATTACATTAAAGATGAGGATTTTGAAATGATACGCAGTCATTTTCCAAAAGCTGAAATAAAAGATATAAAAATGTCAGTGCATTGGCTGCATGCAGAAAATCCTGAAGATTTTCTCTCAGAAACGTTAGAGTTTTTAAAAGCATAATGAGGCTGCCGCTGGGCAGCCTTAATCTTTATCGCTTAATATTTTTGGAAGGATTGTTTTCTTAAGGCCCTCAAATAAAAATTTCCATAAGAAGTTGAAAACCGACTTATCCTTTATTCTTTCTGTACTTACATCAACCTCCTTAAGCTCACCTTTAGAATCATTTTTGGCCAGCAGGTTACCTACGGCAGACATTAATTTGTTTTTCTTTTTACCGTCTTTTTTATACAACTCTACTTTAAGGTCTTCATAGCGTATGGCAAATGCACCGTTAGAAATATCCCTGTTACCGTTAAATGTAAAATAAATCTCATCAAGGTCTCCGTTTGTGGTTATGTTCATTAATGGTTTTGAAACCGGATCTATTATTTCGCTTTTTATATTTCGCAGACGGCCTTTTATGGTGAATGAATCGCTTAGATCGGTGACATTAAAAGTCCAGTGTATATTAAGCGGGGCAGATTTCATGAACAAAGCATTTACCTTAAGCGTTGTTACAGGAAACTTGCTTTTATTTACAGGGCTATATATATTAGATACATCTGCATTAAAATTTGAAAAAGAAACTTTTGCGGCTTCCCTGCTGTAACTAAGCTGTTCCTGGTATTCTACATAAGAATCTTTTAATTTCAGGGAGTCTACCCGAAGGTCAAATTTCAGTTCCCGCAGCATCTGGCTGTATAGTTTTTTTGTAGTGAAATCATCCGGAGCCATTTTAGGACGGTATATAACTGCATTTACTTTGTTAAGTATTGCTTTTGGGACATGTACATACAAAGTGTCTTTAAAGTAGCCCCATGAAGAACCTGATGTGGTAATGTTTTCTACACTTATACGATATTGGTCTTTTTCTTTTGGAATGGTCCTGGCAAACTGAACCCGGCTCAGCTCGGGTAACATTTTAAAATTATCTACAACCAGCGAAGTGTCGGTTGTATTAATTTTAGCAGCTGTAAGATGATATTGGCTTCCTGCCTGATAAAAAAGGCTGTCGCATTTAAAATGGTAGGATGAGTATTTTACCGGTACATTGTCTTCTACAGTGGAGCTGTCAATTTTTATGTTTTTAAACTCCAGGTTTATGGACTTTGCTTTCAGTTTTGTTTTTTCAAGGGAATCGAGCATTATAAAGCTGCCGTTATTCAGTTCAATAAACTCGGTAAATATGGTATTTTTAAAGGGTTGTACTATATCTTCC
>CAMPIZ010000087.1 GCA_946886675.1 uncultured Flavobacterium sp. | reverse complement strand
GCCATAGGTATGAGCATGGCAGCCACAGCTGTTGTAGCGAGACGCGTGGGCGAAAAAGATCCCGTAGCTGCTGCAAAAGCCGGTATGCAGGCTATAATGATAGCCGTTACTGTTAACCTGGTTATAGCCATATTCGGATTTATTTATGCTACAGATATATTAGTGTGGATGGGGTCTTCGGTAGAGTCGGCCCTGTACGGAACCAACTTTGTACGTATTATGATGGGTGGCAGCTTTGTAATTATGCTGCTGTTCCTGTTTAACGGTATTTTTCGTGGCGCCGGTAATGCAGCTATCGCCATGAAAAGCTTATGGATAGCAAATATTTGCAACATACTACTTTGCCCTGTATTTATAAATGGAGCAGGTCCAATACCTGCCTTTGGGCTTACAGGAGCCGCCATTGCCACAACTATAGGTAGGGGTGTAGGTGTTTTATACCAGTTGTATGTATTGTTTAATGGTAAAGGAATACTAAAAGTAGTCCTGTCTTACTTTAAACCGGATATAGAACAGATAAAAAATCTTGTAAAAATAGCAGCCCCGGGAGTACTTCAGTTTGTTATTGCTTCCTGTAGCTGGATATTTTTAGCACAGCTTGTGGCTACAACAGGCGGCGACGAAGGTTCAGCTGGGTACCAGAGCGCTTTGCGTATTATGATGTTCTTTATGCTTCCTGCCTGGGGGCTTAGCGGTGCTGCAGCTACACTGGTAGGGCAAAACCTTGGAGCAAAACAGTTAGACAGAGCAGAACGGTCTGTATTAGTAACTGCCAAATTCAATGCTATATACATGGGTATTATTATGATTGTTACTCTTTTGGCAGCCGATGCATTTATGTGGGTGTTTACCAACAATAACCATGTGCACGATATTGCTGTAGAAGCTATTATGATATTAAGTTCCGGTTATGTTTTTTACGGTATTGGGATGGTATTGATCAACGCTTTTAATGGTGCAGGCGATACTAAAACGCCAACATGGGTAAATTTCTTTGGGTTTTGGCTCATGCAGATACCACTGGCATACCTTTTGGCAAAATACTTTAATATGGGGCCAACAGGCGTATTTCTCGCAATACCTATAGCCGAAACATTAATGACAATAACCAGCTTTATGCTCTTTAGGAGAGGTAAATGGAAAAAGGTAATAGTGTAAAATAAAAAAGGCTTAGCAAATGCTAAGCCTTTTGTTATAATTACTAAACCTTTTCTCCAAATTTTTCCAGCACCTCATCGAACACGGCATATACATCGGCCGGATTATCGTTAGACACCATACGCTGCCTGTACTCCTTAAATCCGTGGATACCTTTAAAGTAATTGGTATAATGCCTGCGGGTTTCAAACACCCCTACCCTTTCACCTTTCCAGTCTATAGACCATTTCAGGTGATTGCGCGCAGCCTCTACCCTATCCTCAATTGTAGGTTCAGGCAGATGTTCTCCTGTTTCAAAAAAGTGCTTTATCTCGTTAAAAATCCAGGGATAGCCAATAGCGGCACGGCCTATCATAATGCCGTCTATACCATATTCATTTTTATATTTTAATGCTTTTTCAGGGCTGTCTATGTCGCCATTACCAAAAATAGGAATAGTTATACGCGGATTGTTCTTTACCCTTGCTATATGGCTCCAGTCGGCTTCGCCTTTATACATCTGCGCACGTGTACGCCCATGTATGGTAAGCGCTTTGATCCCCACATCCTGCAGTCTTTCGGCAACCTCATCTATATTTATGGAATCATCGTCCCAGCCCAGTCGGGTTTTTACCGTTACAGGCAGGCTTGTACTGTTAACAACAGCTTTGGTAAGCCTCACCATAAGGTCAATATCTTTAAGCACCCCGGCACCGGCACCTTTGCATACTACCTTTTTTACAGGACAGCCAAAATTTATATCTACAAGATCCGGGTTAACAGTCTCCACAATTCTGGCGCTCATAGCCATTGCCTCTTCATCTCCACCAAAAATCTGGATCCCTACCGGCCTTTCATAATCAAAAATGTCCAGTTTCTGACGGCTTTTCATCGCATCGCGTATAAGCCCTTCCGATGAAATAAATTCGCTGAACATAAGGTCGGCCCCATGCTGTTTGCAAAGCCTTCGGAAAGGAGGGTCGCTCACATCTTCCATCGGTGCCAGCAACAGCGGGAATTCAGGCAGTTCTATATTACCAATCTTAACCATCTTTTTCATTTTGTGCAAAATTACAACATTTTAATAATATGGATAATTGCAGCCATAGGGAACCTCGATGAAGGTATAAGTTTTTAGAATTGACAAGCTTAAAAAAAGCCTCTAACCCGACATACATTTGCCTCATCCAAATGAAACAATAGTTATCGGTTATGTCCCCGCCCCCAAAGACATAATTAAGCAGCTATTGCACACCTAAAAAATTACCTCAGGCACATGCAACCCAAAAGCATGTGCTTTTTTTTTAAAATTTTTAAATCCATCCCCTACTAGTTTTACGTATATACTTTTTTGAATACCCAAACCATAAATAAAATATTTGTTACCACTATGGCCGCGGCAGATATGCCTCCATCGGCCTATCCATAAAAATATTTTGTGTTTGCAAAATTAATCCCGCTATTCAGCACATATTGCCCACTATATGTGCTGTTTTTTATTTATGGAAATCCTGCTTTGCAACTTGCTAACTTTGACTATATTTGCCGATTAATTTACTACCTTTACTAATAGCCACATAAATACCTGATGCAGGAGGCCAAAAGGGTATTACAAACTGATACTGAACGAAGATGAAGAATATTAGGAACTTTTGCATTATTGCCCATATTGACCATGGTAAAAGTACCCTGGCAGACAGGCTTCTCGATGCTACACAAACCGTAACAGCGCGTGAGCAGCAGGCACAGCTTCTGGACAATATGGACCTGGAGCGTGAAAGGGGCATTACTATTAAGAGTCACGCCATACAAATGGATTACATGCACAATGGCGAAAAATATACCCTTAACCTTATTGACACCCCGGGACACGTAGACTTTTCATACGAGGTTTCCCGATCTATAGCCGCTTGCGAAGGCGCACTTTTAATTGTAGACGCTGCACAAAGCATACAGGCACAAACCATATCTAATTTATACTTAGCGTTAGAGAACGATCTGGAAATTATTCCGGTACTTAATAAAATTGACCTTCCAAGTGCTAACCCGGAAGAGGTGAGCGATGATATTGTTGACCTTTTAGGCTGCAGGCTGGAAGACATTATACCCGCCAGCGGTAAGACCGGGCTTGGTGTAGACAAAATACTGGAAGCTATTATAGAGCGTATACCTGCTCCAAAAGGTGATCCTGAAGAACCATTACAGGCACTTATATTCGACTCTGTTTACAACCCTTTCCGTGGCATTGAAGTTATATTCAGGGTAATAAACGGGTCTATATCAAAAGGGCAGAAAATTAAGTTTATGGCTACTGGCAAAGAGTATTTTGCCGACGAAATAGGTACGCTTAAACTTAACCAGGTTCCTAAACAGGAAATTAAAACGGGCGACGTAGGTTACCTTATATCGGGAATAAAAGAAGCGCGTGAGGTAAAAGTGGGTGATACCGTTACTGATGCCAAAACGCCAACTCAAAATATGATTGCCGGTTTTGAAAACGTAAAACCGATGGTTTTTGCGGGAATCTATCCTGTGGATACTGAAGATTATGAGGAGTTGAGAAACTCTATGGAAAAACTTCAGCTAAATGATGCTTCCCTGGTTTTTGCCCCGGAAAGTTCTGCCGCACTTGGTTTTGGTTTCCGATGCGGATTCTTAGGAATGCTTCACATGGAAATTATCCAGGAACGTTTAGAGCGTGAGTTTGACATGACGGTAATTACTACCGTACCAAACGTATCGTACCACGCCTATACCAAAAAAGAGCCGGAAAAAGCAATTATAGTAAACAATCCTTCCGATCTGCCTGAGCCATCCAAATTGGATCATGTAGAAGAGCCATATATTAAAGCGACTATTATTACAAAGAGCGACTTTGTGGGTAACGTAATGAGCCTGTGTATTGAAAAGCGCGGCCTTATTACAAACCAGACTTATCTTACTACAGAGCGTGTGGAGCTTACTTTTGATATGCCGCTTGCCGAAATTGTATTTGACTTTTATGACAGGCTTAAAACCGTGTCGAAAGGATATGCTTCATTTGATTATCACCCTATAGGAATGCGTACATCTAAACTGGTTCGTCTTGATGTACTCCTTAATGCCCAGCCGGTTGATGCACTTTCGGCACTTATCCACGAGGATAACGCTTACAACATCGGTAAAAAGATGTGTGAGAAGCTTAAGGAGCTTATACCGCGCCAGCAGTTTGATATTCCTATTCAGGCCGCTATAGGGGTTAAAGTAATATCAAGGGAAACCGTTAAAGCCCTTCGTAAGGACGTTACCGCAAAATGTTATGGTGGTGATATCTCGCGTAAACGTAAGCTACTTGAAAAGCAGAAGAAAGGTAAAAAGCGTATGCGCCAGGTAGGTAATGTAGAGATACCACAGGAAGCGTTTATGGCAGTACTTAAATTAAATGATTAGTATTAAGTATTGAGTACAAAGTATTAAGATAGAAAGACCCGGTACGGATGTGCCGGGTTTTTTGTTTTTACTAATTATTGAGATTGTTGTCATGTCGACCGCAGGAGACATCTCAATTTTCAATCTAAATTTTACAATGGTTAACACACCCCTACCACCTCTCAAGAGGGGAACCTCATCAGATACTAAAAAGATTGCCGCGTCGTTCCTCCTCGCAATGATACACACAAACGGCAACGGCATTAAACTCTGTGGCGTAAAGAAAATTATAAATGAGGCGTTAAAAAGCATCCGCTGTTTGAGCGCAGCGAGTTCGGATGGTTTAGCCGAATCCCATAATTTTTAGCCTAAGGAGTTAGAGCCTTGAATTTTGGTTCTTTTGTTTCAAGACAAAAGAATGAGATAACTCTCAAAGAAGAGAGCCTAACAACAAACAGATTGCCGAGCTTTGTTGCACTACGCTCGCAATGACACGAAACTCACTTTAAGACTTTGCAACTTTTTCCTTTAGACTCAATTTTTATAACTCTTTTATGTTAGCAAAAGCCTAATCTTCGTGTATTTCTAAATGCCGGGCTATACTTTTGCACTGCAAAAAATTTGAATCCATGAAAAAAGAAGGCCCAATAATTATAATAGAAGATGATGAGGATGACAGGCTGATTTTTGGTGAGGTGCTTGAAAGCCTTAACCTTCCCAACGAAATAGTATTTATAAATGACAGCACAAAAGCAATTCCGTTTTTAAAGCAGGAACAGATGCAGCCTTTTATGATTATTTCCGACATCAACATGCCAAAAATGAATGGCTTTGAGCTGCGTGATGAAATACTTAAAGATCCTTACCTAAAGAAAAAAACAAGACCTTATATATTTTTTACAACGGTGGGCAACGGCTATAGCATAGAAGAGGCCTTTAAGCGTGATATACAGGGATACTTTCATAAAACTCCTAACCTTGCGCATTTAAAAGAAAATCTGGAAGAAATTATTACTTTTTGGCAGAAGATAGAAGAAGAACCGGAAATGTGTAGCAATCACGCTTAAGACTTTTGCTTTAAACCCTGAACTTATGACTTCTAAATCGTAACTTTGCAGACTCAGAAACTTAGTTGCTAAGAACCTCAGAACCCAAAAAAATGATAGAAGATAAGAACCAACAACGCACTGATTTAGGTCAGCTTGGCGAATTCGGACTAATAGACCATCTCACAAAGAATATAGAAATTAAACAGCCTTCTACCCTTACCGGTATAGGTGACGACGCTGCCGTACTTGATTTTAAGGATAAAAAAGTGGTTGTTTCTACAGATTTGCTTGTGGAGGGCGTTCATTTTGACCTGGCTTATATGCCGTTAAAACATTTGGGATATAAAGCTGTAGTAGTGAATGTCAGCGACATTTGTGCTATGAATGCAAAGCCTACGCAAATTACGGTTTCGCTGGCGGTTTCTAACCGTTTTCCGGTTGAGGCATTGGATGAACTGTACGAAGGCATTAAGCTTGCTGCAAAAATATATGATGTAGATATTGTGGGTGGTGATACTACCTCATCACAAAAAGGAATGATAATAACCATTACAGCCATAGGCGAAGCTGATGCGGAAGACATTGTGTACCGCAACGGTGCTAATGATAACGACCTGCTTGTGGTAACCGGAGATGTAGGTTCGGCATATATGGGGCTTCAGGTACTTGAAAGGGAAAAAGAAGTTTTCAAAGTGAACCCAAATAACCAGCCTGATTTAGACGCTTACACTTACCTAATAGAGCGCCAACTGAAGCCTGAAGCACGCAAGGATGTAAAAGAGCTTTTAAAAGCCCTTGAAATAAAGCCTACAGCCATGATTGATGTTTCAGACGGATTGTCGTCTGAGATTATCCATATCTGCAAAAGCAGCGGGGTGGGCTGTAACCTCTATGAAGAAAAAATACCAATAGACCCTCAGTTAATAAATGTAACAGAGGAGTTTGATATAGACAGTACCACAGTGGCCATAAACGGCGGGGAGGATTATGAACTGCTGTTTACCGTTAAGCAAAGTGATTATGACAAGCTGAAAGCCAACCCTAACTTTACGGTTATAGGCCACATGACAACACAAAGCGAAGGCATTCATCTTATTACACGTGCCAATACTAAAATCCCTTTAAAAGCGAGGGGATGGAATGCACTTTCTGAAAACAATGAGTAATATTACTTTATAAACAATAAGCACCTTGTTTTGTGTTTTAAAATAAAAAGCTTTAGCTTTATTGTTAAAACCATTCAAAATGAAAAAGATAGCTTTTTTATTACTGCTTATTCTTTTAAATATTTCAGCCTACGCTCAGGAAGAAGGAATTTCAGATATAGAGACACAACACGTGGTAGCTACTGAGCAGTTACAAAGCAAGGATTTTTCTTTTGCATCCAT
>CAMPIZ010000086.1 GCA_946886675.1 uncultured Flavobacterium sp. | reverse complement strand
TTTAGGAATGTACAGGTAGATATAACCGAGCTTGACCCAATGGAAATAGAGGCTACAAGCCTTTGTGATGGCGAAGACGGACAATTGTTTGTCAGCAACTTCTCTTTCCTTAATTATGAATGGTGGGAAGAAAGTGCCCCGGCAACAATATTAAGTACAGAAAGTTCATTGGATTTCTTATCATTCAATTCTGCTACAGATGCAGGAACATATTACGTAAGAATTTATACAGACAACCCTGTCTCTTGTATAGACCAGACAATTTCGTTTACCATATCTCCTAATATGAATGCGAATGCCGGGGAGGATAACAATATAAACTATTGTAATGACGGCGAAGACATTGACCTTGCAGAATATCTTAGCGAACCCCATGATGAAGATGGTATATGGACGGATGTTACCGGAAGCGGTGCATTTACCGGAAGCATACTTACTACAGAAGGCCTTGCAGCCGGTACTTATGAGTTCACATATTTTGTAACAGGAATGTGTGATACTACCGATGAGGCTGTTATTACGGTTACGGTTAATGATATACCGCAGGCTCCAACGGCAGCACCTGTTGCAGCAGTTTGTGAAGGCGAAAATATACAGCTCTCGGCCAGTGAAGTACAGGGCGCAACCTATCAATGGAGCGGCCCGGATGGCTTTACTTCTGCCGAACAGAATCCGCTTATAGAAGGCGCCGGCCTTTTAAATTCTGGTACATATCAGGTTATGGTGCTTGTAAATGAATGTGCTTCTCCCACGGCCTCAGTAGATGTAACCGTAAATGCATTGCCTGATTTTACATTGGGGGGCAATACATTACTTTGTGAAGGCCAGACGGGTGTTATTTCTGTAACTGCGGCCAACTTTGATGAAGAAGCAGTAACATATCAGTGGTATTATGATGATATATTGCTGGACGGTGTAGATGCTCCAGATGTTGAGGTTTCTGAGCCTGGTGTATATAGTGTTGAAATAAACAGTAATGGCTGCCTTAGTGAAGAAAGTATAACCGTTAATGAAAATATTAACGCTTTTGAGGTTACTTTGGAAAATGGATGTATAGATTTTGAATATGTAATTTCTATAACTAACACAGATGAGCTTGAAGGAGCCTCTTACGACTGGACGGGGCCGGAAGGTTTTACAGCTACTGGAGAAGAGATTGTAATTACTGAAGGCGTTGCCGGAACTTACACGGTTGAAGTTACTGCGGCTGATGGCTGTACAGCTACAGCCTTTGTAGAAGTAGATAACACCTACTGTAAGATACCAAGAGGTATTTCTCCCGGAGATGCTGATATCAATAATAATTTTGACCTGTCAAATCTGGATGCAAAAAACCTTCAGATATTTAATCGCTATGGCCTTAAGGTTTATGAAAAGGATAACTACAAAAATGAATGGTATGGCCAGTCGGATAGTGGAGAACTGCCTACAGGGACTTATTATTATGTAGTAACATTATCTGCCGGGAAAAGAGTTTCAGGCTGGGTGTATCTACAAAGAATGGTAGATTAAAAAGCTGATATTATGAATAATATTTATAAAATAACCGATAGAGCTTTTTTATCGGTACTTTTTATATTGTCGGGTTTTTCTTTGTATGCTCAGTTACCTGATTTTACAGTTTCGGCAACTGCTACACCCCAAACCTGTCTTGGCAACGGTTCAATAAGCCTTACAGTAACAGGAACGGATCCTTCGGCAAATATAGATTATGCAGTTTACCTTTTGCCAAATACAACAACGCCTGTAGTTGTTACAGCATCAGCTACGGTGAACAGCCTTGTGTCAGGAAATTATCTTGTTATCGCAACGCAATCTCTGGCAGGAGATTCTAATACAGCCAGCGTAAATGTAACAATAGCAAACAATGCTTCTGTATTACAGATTACACCTGCAATACAGAATGAGCATTGTGGTAATGATGGTTCTATTACTATTAATGTAAATTCTGGTAACCCCGTTTCTTATGAAATAATTGCCGGTCCGGTTACCGCACCTCTCCAGCCATCTAATGTATTTAACAACCTGCCTTCTGGCCAGTATCAGGTAAGAACACATGATATTTGCGGAGATGCGCAGGTAGTAACGATTCAGGTAGTTGAAGCGGAGCCCGAGGTAGTAATACTGCCCACACAACTTGCAGGTGGAGAACTGCCGGGATGCGGACAGATAGCAGTATCCCATAAATTTACTGCAACCCTTGGGCATGAGATATTTTTTCCTTTAACTTTTGAGTATACTGTATTTCCTCCGGGTGGGGGTGCACCCCAGATTATTACACAGGTTGTGGCTTCGGGCGATGCTTTTGGAGAAAACACTCTTAACTCTGTTATTCCTTTTTTTAACGGTGAACAGTATAGTTACAACATTAAGGTAACGGATGCCTGTGGTAATGTATTTACAAGAAATAACAATATTATAAATCAGGAATTAGTGTTTGGAATAACACCTGATAATGATGGTTGCATTGATTATGTCATGGTAATTGATATAGACAATTATGTGGGTCCATATACGGTAACGTTCCTGGATGCCCCTGACGGTTTTGTTCCTGAAGATTTTAATGCTTCGCATCCATTATTTGATATGTCTCAAATTGTTTATGGAGATGCAGACAATCCTTTGCCTGAAGGGTTTTATAATATACAGGTAACAGATGCCTGTGGTAGTACTGTTGCATATGGAATAACGCTAATGAACGATTCTGAACCTGTGCACCTGGAAACCATAGATCCCGCAACCTGTTTAGGTCAGGTTTTAATTAGGCTTCTGGACAGGGCAATAGCTACGGTTGTATTAACATCTGCTCCTGCAACCTATACAGAACCTCTGCCTCAGGATGTTTCAGATTTATATACTCCCAATATTGGTTTTGTAATGGGCGAATTACCATTGGGATCCTATGTTTTTGAAGTAACAGATGCCTGCGGAGAAACTTATGATGTGGAAATAGATATATTGCCGCCCCCTGCAGAATTTCATATCGATCAACGGCCGGGCTGCGATCCGGGTATGGGTACGGCAATGATATGGATGGAAGACGATGGTATCGCTTCTGCAGAAATTACAACTGCACCACCATCATTTAATCAGCAGCTGCCCTATGATATTTCCGGCTCTGTTGCAGAAGGTGCCTTGTATGTGAACTCATTGCCGGGAGGGTACTATGTTTTTGATGTCACCAATGCCTGCGGCATTAGTTCACCTTATGCCATTATAATTGAAGGTTATGAGGAAGAGGCCGATGGTGCTGATATAATACCTAATTGCGGTTCATTTGATATAGACCTGCATCACTCCAGTAATGGGGATTATATACAAAGTTTTTGGTTACAGCGCTTCGATGCTGTTACCGGCACATGGGGCCATCCGCAAACTGGTATAGCCTATACAGATGGAAGTTTTCCAGCTGTTTCAAACTCTGTATTTCTTACCAATAACACTATAAATTTTACAATGCCGTATACCGGGCAGTTCAGGATACTTAAAGTGCACCATGTTTATTCTTCAGGAAGCAACGATTTAACACGATGTTTTTCTGTTATACATGAATTCACTTTTGAGCAGGCTCCGGAAATAACTGAAGCTTATGGATTTCCTTGTACGGACAATCTTACTGAAGTAATAATTGAAGCGGTAGGGGTAGCCCCGCTTACATACAGTATTACCCAAATGAATGGTGCTCCTTTTGTAGTAGATAATGGCACTTCAAACATATTTAGCGGGCTTTCTGCAGCGACATACAACTTTCGCGTTACAGACGCCTGTGGTAATTTTAGAAACGTACAGCTGGATATAAATGAACTCGACCCTATGGCAATAGAGGCAGAAGCATTGTGTGATGGACAGGAAGGGCAATTGTTTGTAAACCAATTTTCATTTCTTGAGTACGAATGGTGGGAGGAAAGCAATCCGGAAAGTATATTAAGTACGGAGAGTTCGTTACCATTCTCGCCTTTTGATTCTGCTGCAGACCCAGGAGTTTACTATGTAAGGATTACTTCTGCTGGTGGATCAGCATGTGAACAAATATTGTCGTATGAAGTTTTACCTTCTTCTGCAGCTAATGCCGGTGACGATGATACAATAAACTATTGTAATGAAGGAGAAAACCTTAATTTAACAGCCTACCTTAGCGAGCCGCATGATGCCGGAGGAACGTGGATTGATGTAAATAATAGCGGTGCACTTACAGGAAGCATGCTCAACACTGCAGGACTTAATGAAGGTGTTTATGAATTCAGGTATTTTGTAACAGGAATGTGTGATACTACCGATGAAGCCATTATTACTATTGAAATAAACGATATTCCCCAAGCGCCAACAGCTGCGCCTGTTGCTTCAGTTTGTGAAGGAGAGAGTATTCAGTTGTCGGTGAATAATGTGCAGAATGCGGTATATCAATGGAGCGGCCCGGATGGTTTTACTTCTGCTGAACAGAATCCGCTTATAGAAAATGTAAGTTTGGATGCTGCTGGAGATTATGAAGTTATAGTGTTAGTTAATGGATGTGCCTCACCTGCTGCTATTGTTAATGTGGGTGTAAATGTATTACCGGACTTTACTATAGAAGGCAATACTACTTTGTGTGAAGGGCAAACAGGAACAATTTCTGTAGTTCCTGCTAACTTTGATGGTGATATGGTTACTTATCAGTGGTACTATGATAATACATTGCTTAATGGTGTTAACGCACAGGATGTGGAAGTTTCTGAGCCGGGAATATATAGTGTAGAAGTAAATAATGGTAATTGTTTAAGCCTGGAAACTTTAACGGTAACTGAAAATACAGACGCCTTTGAAATTGTTTTGGAAAACGGTTGCCTCGATTTTGAATATGTAATATCAGTTATAAATTCGGATGAAATTGGAAATGCTTCCTACAATTGGGTTGGACCTGACGGATTTAGTGCGGTGGGAGAGGAAATAATAATAACCGGAGCCCCTGCAGGAACATACAGTGTTGAGGTTATCGCAGCAGATGGTTGTGCGGCAACTGCATCGTTAAACATTGAAAATACACATTGCAGGATACCAAGGGGAATTTCTCCGGGAGATTTCGATCTTAATAATAATTTTGACCTGTCAAATCTGGATGTGAAAAACCTGCAGATATTTAACCGCTATGGCTTACAGGTTTATGAAAGGGATAACTATAAAAACGAATGGTACGGCCAGTCGGATAAAGGTGAACTGCCTACAGGTACTTACTATTATGTAGTAACATTATCAGCCGGTAAAAGAGTTACTGGTTGGGTATATCTCAATAGGCAGGTTAACTAGATAAAATAAAAAGCCTTAGCGATTGCTAAGGCTTTTTATTTTTATTTACGTTGAGGTCTTTTTCTCTTTCGTCTTCATCTTCTTCCAAAAGGCTTTCTCTTACTTTTTTAAACAGATCAGAAGAGTAAACAAATTCTACTATAGATTTGTTTCTGGTCTCCAATATTTCTTCATTATTACCTTCCCATTCTTTAACGCCGTTTTTAAGGAAAATAATCTTTTCACCTATTTGCAATACAGAGTTCATATCGTGAGTGTTGATAACAGTAGTTATATCATACTCACGGGTAATTTCCTGTATAAGCTCATCAATAAGTATAGATGTTTCGGGATCCAGCCCTGAGTTTGGCTCATCACAAAAAAGATATTTCGGATTATTTACTATAGCCCTGGCTATGGCTACCCTTTTCTGCATACCACCAGAAAGCTCGTTAGGAAACTTTTTATTGGCATCCTTTAGGTTTACTCTTTCCAAGACTTCGTTTACACGGCTTTTTATCTCGCGGCTACGCTTAGTTGTGAACATCCTCAGCGGAAAAGCTACATTATCTTCTACACTCATGGAATCAAACAAGGCACTGCCCTGAAATACCATGCCAATTTCCGTACGCAGTTTCCTTTTTTCGTCCGGTGTCAACTCACTATATATTCTACCGTCAAAGGATATTGTTCCTACTTCAGGTGTATGGATGCCCAGCAGAGTTTTTAGCATTACGGTTTTACCGGAGCCGCTTCGTCCTATTATCAGGTTAGTTTTGCCTGTTTCAAAAACCGCGGAAATACCTTTAAGCACTTTTGTATCCCCAAAAGATTTTTCTATGTCTTTAATCTCAATCATTAGCTTAAAAGTAATTGTGTTATAATATAGTTTACTGTAATAATAACCACACTGGTCCATACAAACGATGTTGTACTGGCTTTGCCAACTTCAAGTGCACCACCCTTCATATAAAAGCCATGAAAAGATGGTATGGTAGCTAACAGCATACCAAAAATGAATGTTTTTAGAAAGGCATAAAATACATGGAAAGGTATAAAGTCTGTTTGTATACCGTTAATAAACTCGTCGCTCCCCACAAACCCTCCATATACACCAGCCAGCCAGCCTCCAAGAACACCTAGGAACATGGATATTGCAATTACAAACGGATATAGGGTAAATGCTACAATTTTTGGGAAAACAAGATAATTTATGGCGTTAACCCCCATAACCTCCAGTGCATCTATCTGTTCTGTTACCCTCATGGTACCAATGCTCGAAGTAATGTAAGAACCAGCCCTACCAGCCATAATGATAGAAATGAATGTAGGGGCAAACTCTAATATTACAGACTGCCTTGTAGCAAATGCAATAAGCGATTTTGGTATCAGAGGATTGGTAAGGTTAAGTGCCGTTTGTATAGCAACAACCCCGCCTATAAAGAACGAAATAAATGCTACAATACCCAATGACCCGATTATTAAGTCATCTATTTCTTTAAAAATGAGCGGTTTCATAACCGACCATTTTGTAGGTTTATTAAAAACTTCCTTAATCATAAGGAAGTAACGGCCTATCTGATGTAATGCTTTAATCATTTAAAATTTCTAAATTATGGCTAAAGTACCGAATTGTAGTCAGTTTTCTATGGTACTTAATACTTTTTTAATATTCTGTTTTTAAAGCAATTTGTTTTTTATCTTCTGCCAGCGATATTTCCTTATAAACCG
>CAMPIZ010000085.1 GCA_946886675.1 uncultured Flavobacterium sp. | reverse complement strand
TACCGCTGAAAAAAATGCAAGAGCTGACAAAAGTAAAATTATTTTCTTCATTTTATTCTTGAAAATTTAAGGTAACAAATATAGTATTTTTTACAGCAATACAAGTTTCTCATATTTTTCGGCGGTTTTACCAGTAGTGGCAGAGCGTACAGTTAATTTATAAATATATACACCTTTACCTATCCTGTCTCCAAAATCATCTTTTCCATCCCACTTTATATCCCGGCATAAAAATCCGTCAGTAGATACCGACTGATTTATGGTTTTTACTACTTTTCCACTTACGGTAAAAACCTGTACCTGTACATCCAGCGGTTCAAATGGCCTGTTATGGGTAAACCAGAATTCCGTATAGCTTACAAACGGGTTAGGATAATTAAGCACTTTTTCAATATGCATTTCCTCATCACCCACAACCACAAACTGTAACTCAGCCGTAACAAGATTATTATAAACATCCCATGCCTTAAAGGTTATGGTGTGGAGCCCCGCTTCAAGATCCCTGAAAGGAAAGCTTAAGCTTCCGCTCATATAATTATCAACATCGGTTTCATAGTAATCATTAAGTATATACGGGTTATTTTCATCACCATCTAATATCGCCACTATATCGTGACCTATACCGCTGGCCGTATTAATACCATGCTCATCCTGAAGGAATGCTAAAAATATAGGAGAGTCATTTGTTATTCCGCCTGAGATAAACGACTCATCATTCATATATAACCTTACAGTAGGCCCGGTAACATCTTCTTCCGCATCTTCATTTATACCACCTATCCTTATGGTATTATCATAACCTGTCTGGTCTTCCAGTATAAAGCCACGTTTAGCATAAAAGCTTACCCTGCCTTCCCCTACAGGAATCCTTATATCTCTTGGCACTACAAAACTAACTTCAAAATTACTGTTTGTTACAGAGGCATTACCCCTAAACAGTGCCTCTCCTAAAGTTGTAAAATCTGTAACAACAAGGCCTGTATCATCAGTTACCCCATCGTTACCTAGCGTCTGTCTCTCAATTGGCTTATCAAACACAGTAACCGCAACCTCTCCATTATAACCTGGCACAGGATTACCCGCATCATCTGTAACCACGCCTTTTAGCTTCACAAATGATAATGCTTCAAGGCTACCCGTAAAATCAGCGACAGGGGTATCATTAATTTCCGTAAGAGTAATTTTAGGTTTTGGTACTGCAAGCATCAGCGCAGGATCTCCCACAAAAGCAACACATCTTATAAAGGTATTTGTAAGTTCCGCCTTAGTCCTTCTTAAAGCCTCGGCCATTGAAGGATATTCAGGTGCTCCATAAGCATATAATATAGGTGTGAGTTCTTCATTTAAATCATATGCTGCCCCTGCAAAAATAGACCGGGTAGTGGTTATCATAGCTATAGCCCCCCCCTGTGTATTCCAATATAAAAATTCCCCGGCAGTTTCATTGTATGGATTATCAAATCGTGTGAGTTCACAGGTGGCGGTTATAAAAAGAGGATATTTATAGCGATTATTAAGTTCCTGTATATCCGAAGTTTGAAAAATCCTTTCAGAAGCCATTCCGTTCTCGCCTCCATGTCCTAAATAATTACATACAAGCGCACCATAGTTTATAGAGTTTATAATCTGCTCTTTAGCCTGAGGGTACCTGTTACCTCCAGAAGAAGCTTCCTGCACAAAGGCATCTGCATAAATTTTACGCACATTTACAAAAGGACGGTTTTCCGTCAACCCCAGATAAACACTATCCTGTTCCGGCGTAAAAGGAGTCCCGTTATCTTCAAGGTCATCAGCTATAAGTATATATTCGTTCCTCCATCTTCCATACGATTCTTCAGAAACATACTCTAATACTTTATTTACCATCTCTTCCGCTTGTGTAGTACTGCTAACCAGCATACGCCCCACCGCAATATCAGGCGCCTCGAAGCCTTCCTGTCCCCACATTCGTCCCTCATCAGCATCCATCAATACAAAAAAATCATCTGAGCAAAAAGTATTGGTCTTACTGTAACGTGGAATTCTGCTGGATGTGCCACGTGGCTGATAGGCATGAAATATAGGGACTATATTAGTATTGTTAGGTATGCGGTCTTTAAAATCGAATGAAGCATCCCCAAACAGGTTTACGTACTTTATTTTATTAGCGTCGGATGAGGCGTTTTCATAAATATACTTCACAAAGTTTCTTATAGCACCTATATCCTGTTTACCGGAAGAGAACTCCTGATAAATTTTATCAAGCGTAACAACCTTGGTATTAAGCTGAAATTTTGTCCTGTGCAAATTAGCCAGTTTTTCTGCCTGATTACTTAAAAATGAAGGTGTTATTATAACGTAATCAATATCCTGAAACTGCCCCTGCTGATTATCAAAAATTGTCCCTTTTAAATTTTGGTTAGCAACCCTCGCGTTAGCTTCTTTTAGTGGTGTATAATAATCTGACGGAACTACTGTGATATACTCTCTCACTTCACCGCTTGATACTTTAAACGAGAATTGGCTTGCCCCATCATTTACAACCTTCTCAACATCATATATATTTGTTATATCCCAAACTTCGTTAATCCCCGAAGCGTTTGAAACCTGATATTCAAGAATAGCTATATCATCTGATGCTTCATTGTAGCGAAACCTGAACTGGCTTCCATTACCTTTAAGAAACCTCTTTGGTTGCAAAATTATATAGTCCAGCCATGCATTAGATCCCGGCACACCACCATTGTTATAAGTTAGTGTTACTGTAACATTATTCCCGGGTGCTGTAAATGCACCTTCAAAATTATCATCCTGCGCTATAGAGGAATCTGTACTGGCACCAAAAGAAAGGCTGCCAAGTGAAGCTCCGTTCACCTTTACCTCCATAGAGCTGGGGTTTGGTGAGTATGCCGCCGCCTCAATAGTTATAGGGATAGGTCCGGGAGCAATATCGGGAATTGTAAATTCAAAATCACGTGTGTTTTCTACATTAAAAGCTTCTCCATGCCACTTTCTCCCTAATCTTGCCACACTTATAAGGTCCTGCTCATGGTAATAGTAATCATCAAAAGTTGTAATAACCTCTGCAGGAGCTCCTACAGGCTGCACCAGGGTGTTTATCCTTTTGCCGTTACCTCCCTGAGATGTTACATAATAATAAGACCTGTCTGCATAGAGGTTAATATGTGTTTCATTTTCATAACTCCAGTTATCTACCCCTTCCGCATAAAATAGAATGTAGTCATTATCGTCAAAATTCCCATCCTCTTCACCTATAAAAGATATAGCATTTTCTGCCAGATCCATTGGGTAGGGTGTGCTGTTAAGCAACGGCAGCATACGCCCGCCGTTACCATAAATTTTTATCCTTCTGGGATCAGTATTTACATTAAAACCCAATTGCTGCAAAAAACTTTTGGAAATTTTATACACCCCTGATTTTTCTACATAAAAGCGATACCAGTCTCCCGTAGCAAGTACAGAGTTGGTTACTACCTGTGCATTTTTTGTTGTGAAATTTCGTGATGCGGCAAATGAAAAAGAATAGGTAAAAGACTTAACTCTTTTATAACCACTGCCATCCTTTATAATAGGTGAAAATACTATTGCTGCATACCAACTATCACGCGACTGCACCGGAGTTACACTGGCATTTATATTTTGCGGTATAAGAGGCCGCGAAAGCTGCCCTAAAACATTTTCACTAACCGACTCATATATTATATTAGTAATCTGTAACGAGTTTTTATCTACCTTTCCCGAAACAGGCAATCTTTTATTAAAAAATAACTCTTTGGTTTCCATTCTGTAATCCATAGACCCCGAATCGAATACAGGGATTGATACAGAAATACCGGCACCTGCAGGGATTTTTGTATTATCTGTCCAGGACAAAGCAATTGTACCCTGCTGTGCAAAGGCAAACAGGGAGGATAGGAGAACAAAAAAAAGGATTCTGTTTTTCATCAAATGTGACAACGCAAATACTAATAATATATTACAGGGGCGCAAAAAAACTTTTTTGACATCCACATTGCAATATTACTTTAAAACACACGTTATTAAAAGACACAATTAACATAATTTTGGAATTTTATTAAAAATTTTAAAAACGTGTTGCGGTTTAATGGTTAATTATTATATTGCGCCACGAAATTAATTACCTGCAGAAAGTATGAAAATTAACACGATTACAGCTTTTAAATTGCTACTGGCACTAACGGTAGCAGTTGGTTTTACCAGTTGCAGCAAGAGAGGCGACAGCAATACTTCTTCGGCAACAGGGTGGAAAATCAATGACAAAAAGGGTGGTTTCCAGCACAACTCTAAGTACAAGCAGCAGGAACCTGCACCTGGACTTGTAGAAGTGGAAGGCGGAACCTTTACCATGGGTAGGGTTCAGGACGATGTGATGCATGATTGGAACAACTCTCCAAACCAACAGCACGTTCAGTCTTTCTACATGGATGAAACAGAGGTAACCAATGTTATGTACATGGAGTACCTTGACTGGTTAAAAAGGGTATACCCTCCAACAGAAGAAAATTATAAAAACATTTACATAGGTGCCCTACCTGATACACTTGTATGGAGAAGCGCACTGGGTTATAACGAAACCATGACTAACAACTACCTAAGACACCCGGCTTATGCTGAGTATCCTGTAGTAGGTGTTAACTGGATCCAGGCAGTTGAATTTTGCGACTGGAGAACTAACCGTGTAAACGAGGCTATTCTTGAAGAAGAAGGCTATCTTAAAAGAGATGCCAAAATTCTTGATGTAACAGCTGAGAACAACTTTGATACCGAAACTTATCTTGAAAGCCCAACCAAGGCTTATGGAGGCAACGAAGAGGTTGTTTTAAGAGGCCCTAAAAACAAGCTTGCAGGCGATGAAGAAGCTACTAATGTTTTTGCTCAGAGAACTTCAGGTTTAATTCAGCCTGAATACAGGCTTCCTACCGAAGCTGAGTGGGAATATGCAGCTATCGCTCTTGTAGGTAACCGTGAATACAATATTTACCGCGGTAACAAAAAATATCCATGGAAAGGCCAATATACACGTTCTGGAAAAAGACAGAAAAGAGGCGATCAGTTAGCTAACTTTAAGCAAGGTAAAGGTGACTACGGAGGAATTGCAGGATGGTCTGACGATAATGCAGATATTACTGCTCCTGTAAAATCTTACCCACCGAACGATTTTGGACTTTATGACATGGCTGGTAACGTAGCCGAGTGGGTTGCTGATGTTTACCGTCCTATTATAGACGATGAAGCTAGTGACTTTAACTACTACAGGGGTAACGTTTACATGAAAAACCAGATTGGTGAAGATGGAAGAGCTGAAATTGTTACTTCTGAAACTATAGAGTATGATACGCTAAGCAACGGTAGAATACAGTACAGAAATCTTCCTGGACAGATTGCAAGAACTCAGATCACTGAAGAGGATGTTTACCTAAGACAAAACTATAACAGAAGTGATAATCGTAACTACAGGGATGGCGACAGACAGTCTACCCGTTTCTATGACTACGGAGGTTCTACAGAAGAAGAAGTAGGAACTGCAAACAGAATGTATGATTCTCCACTTCACGAAGTATCTACAGACAGTTTAGGTAATATGGTAAGACAGTATGACAAGTCGTCTAAGAGAACTACGCTTATCAATAATAATGTAAGAGTATACAAAGGTGGTTCTTGGAGAGACAGAGCTTACTGGCTGGATCCTGCACAAAGAAGGTATTATCCTCAGGATATGGCAACCGACTTTATCGGATTTAGATGTGCAATGTCTAAAGTAGGTCCAAAATCTACTAAGAAGACTGCAACACACCGTAATTAATACAGGAATTAATTTTCTCTAAATAAAAAAATAAAGCCCTATCTTAGGGCTTTATTTTTTTATACCTATATGACAACTACAGAAGAACTATACCAGTACTTCCTTTCATGCGGGTCAGTTTCTACCGATACGCGAAAAATACAATCCGGATCATTATTTTTTGCCCTTAAAGGGGAAAATTTTGACGCTAATACTTTTGCAAAAGAAGCCCTGGCAAAAGGTGCTGCTTATGCTGTAATTGACAATCCTGAATATATAACCGGAGAAAATACCCTGTTAGTGCAAGACACGCTTATTGCCCTGCAGCAGCTTGCAAACCACCACAGAGTACAGCTAGGCCTCCCTATTATTGCTTTAACCGGCAGCAACGGTAAGACCACTACCAAAGAGCTTATTAATGCTGTACTTTCAAAAAAATACAATACTGTAGCAACCATAGGCAACCTTAACAACCATATTGGAGTTCCTTTAACCCTACTCTCCTTAACTAACGAAACAGAAATAGGTATTGTGGAAATGGGCGCTAACCATAAAAAAGAAATCGAATTTCTTTGTGAAATAGCCGAACCAAATTTTGGGTACATAACCAACTTTGGCAAAGCACATTTGGAAGGTTTCGGAGGTATTGAAGGTGTAATTGAAGGAAAAAGCGAGCTTTACAAATACCTGCAACAGCATACGAAAACAGTTTTTGTAAACCTTGATGATGCCATACAAAATGAGAAAACAAAAGATATGCCGCGTTACACCTTTGCAGTTGATGAATACAACTGTGATGTAAGGATAGAAACCGTAGAAGCCAAACCACTTGTAACCGTTAAATATAAAGGTTTAGATATTCACTCAAATCTTATTGGCATTTATAATGCTAATAACATAAATGCCGCTATAACTATAGGCACATATTTTAAAATAAGCGACAGTAAAATTAAAGAGGCAATTGAAGGTTACATTCCCAGCAATAACAGATCGCAGCTTGTAGAAAAAGACAGCAATAAAATAATTATGGATGCTTACAATGCTAATCCCAGCAGCATGGCAGCGGCCATTGAAAACCTGTTACAACTTAAAGGTGAAAGCAAAATGGCTATCCTGGGAGACATGTTTGAGCTTGGAGACGAAAGCTTAGCAGAGCATCGAAAAATTGTACAACTGCTTATAGATGAAAAAGAACTGGATGTTTACTTTATAGGTAAAGACTTTTATGAAAATAAAACTGAAAAG
>CAMPIZ010000084.1 GCA_946886675.1 uncultured Flavobacterium sp. | reverse complement strand
CCTTTCAGGCTATTTTAAATACAGTAATATAAATGATATTGAGAAAAAAAATGGTTACAGCTCATATATACAGGCCGGAAAAACCAGTGGGAAAGTGCGCTATAACCTGTCCAGCTACTATGTTTCTAAAGATTTTGACATTAATGATATGGGTATAATTTTTACCACAAACTACTACAACTTCAATGGCAACTTCAGCTACAGGATTTTAAACCCTACAAAGCATTATAATACTTTCCAGTTCAATACAAATCTCTATACCGAATTTCATAACAATACCGGTAAACTTCAAAATTCCTGGATTGATTTTAATGTAAATTCTACCACCCGAAAAAATGACTATATAGGCTACAGACTTGAAATAAACCCGTTTGAATCGTATGATTTCTACGAGCCGCGCATAGATGGCCGTTTTGTAAAAAAACCAAGGGCTGTATACGGCCAGGTTTATTTTTCATCAAATTATAACCGAAAGTTTGCCCTGGATATAATACCCGACATATGGCTGAGTGAAGAAAAAAACCGTAATTATTATGGATTATGGATAAGTCCGCGCTATCGCTTTAACAACAAGCTGCTAATGATTTACAGTTTTGATTATGATTTGGACACCAGTAACAAAGGATGGGTAGCTTTTGATAATGATGACATCATTTTTACAGAAAGGGACAGAACTACCATAACAAACAGCCTGAGCGGGAAATACTCTATAAATAACAAAATGACCATAAACCTTGTTGCAAGGCATTACTGGACATACGGTGAAAACCTGCAGTTTTTAACATTGCAAAGTGACGGTAGTTTAGCTGAAAATAGTACTTTTAATGATAATAAGGATTTTACCTATAATAACTGGAACTTCGATCTGTCGTATACCTGGTGGTTTGCTCCGGGAAGCCAGATTTCTGTACTTTACAGAAACAATGCCGCTACCGATATTGATTTTGTGAACCGCAATTACAGAGAAAACTTTGAAAATCTTTTTATAAATAACCTCAACAGTATATTTTCGGTAAGCCTTCGTTATTATATCGATTATAACGCTGTAAAAAACTGGATCTAATTAATAATAAGGAAATGAATAAAAAAGTAATTTTAATGATACTGGATGGCTGGGGAAAATCGCCCGACCCTAAGGTATCTGCTATAGACAACGCAAACACCCCCTTTATAGACAGTCTTTATACCAAATACCCTAACGCAACGCTGCGCACTGACGGACTTAATGTAGGCCTTCCCGAAGGGCAGATGGGCAACAGTGAGGTAGGCCATATGAACCTGGGCGCAGGCCGTATTGTATACCAGGACCTGGTAAAAATTAACCTGGCGGTACAAAATAAAACAATTAGCCAGGAGAAGCCGCTTACAGATGCTTTTAACTATGCTAAACTAAACAATAAAAAAGTACATTTTTTAGGGCTTGTTTCAAATGGCGGAGTGCATTCGCACATAGAACATTTAAAAGGCCTGATAGACGCTTCGCAGCAGTATGGGCTTGATAAAGTATACATACATGCTTTTACAGACGGTCGTGATGTAGATCCTAAATCAGGGGTTTTGTTTATATCTGAGCTGGAAAATCATATAAAAAATACTTCTGCAAAACTGGCTTCTATCGTAGGGCGTTACTATGCAATGGACCGCGACAGGCGCTGGGAAAGAGTTAAACTTGCTTATGATCTGCTTGTAAACGGACTGGGTATTCCTTCAACCAATGCAGTAGACAGCATACAGCAAAGCTACAGCGAAGGTGTTACCGATGAGTTTATTAAACCGATAATAATGACAAAAGATGGCACAAACCCTATTGCTACTATTGAGGAGGGTGATGTGGTTATCTTCTTTAATTTCAGGACAGACCGCGGAAGGCAGCTTACAGAGGCTTTATCCCAATCTGATTTTCATGAGCAGAACATGCATAAGATGAACCTGTATTATGTTACCATGACCAATTATGATGACAATTTCAGGAATGTGCATGTTATTTACGATAAGGACAATCTTACCGATACGCTTGGAGAAGTAGTTTCCAAACACGGCAGGAAACAAATACGTATAGCCGAAACCGAAAAATACCCACACGTTACTTTCTTCTTTTCGGGCGGGCGTGAAGAACCGTTTCAGGGAGAGTCAAGAATATTATGCCCTTCACCAAAGGTTGCCACTTATGACCTTCAGCCTGAAATGAGCGCCTACGACCTTACCAATGCACTGCTACCCGAACTGCAAAAGCAGGAAGTGGACTTTGTATGCCTTAATTTTGCTAATGGCGATATGGTAGGCCACACCGGGGTAATGGAAGCGGCTATAAAAGCATGTGAAGCGGTAGATATATGTGTAAAACAGGTGGTTGAAACCGCTTTGCAGAACAACTATACTACCATTATAATTGCCGATCATGGTAATTGTGATACTATGGTAAACCCGGATGGAAGCCCTAATACAGCACACACCACCAACCCGGTACCTATTATACTGGTGGACAAAGATCTTAATTATATTAAAGATGGTGTGCTGGGTGATATAGCCCCTACCATATTAGAGCTTATGGGAATACCACAGCCTGAAGTAATGACAAGGCACTCCTTAATATCATAAAAAAAAAAGCCCTGAACGGGCTTTTTTTTATGCGTTATAAAATTCATGGTAAGCCCGCTCAACTTTTTCCCTGTGATCCGGATGTGCAATACTCACTAACGACTTAACCCTTTGTTTTAGGTTTTTTCCGTAAAGATCGGCAATACCATATTCTGTTACTATATATTGCACATGTGAACGCGTGGTTACTACTCCCGCACCAGGCTTTAAGCAGGGCACTATTTTACTTTCGCCGCTTTTTGTTACAGATGGCAATGCTATTATGGCTTTACCCCCGTCACTTAGCGAAGCGCCTCTTACAAAATCCATCTGCCCTCCTACACCACTGTACATTCTGTACCCTATAGAGTCTGCACTTACCTGTCCGGTTACATCTACCTCTATAGCAGAGTTTATAGCTACCATTTTTGGATTTCTTCTTATTATAGAAGTATCATTTACAAAAGAGGATTCCCTCATTTCTATAAACGGATTATCGTGCACAAAATCATACAAGCGTTTGGAGCCTATTAAAAAAGTAGCCAGCGCCCTTCCACGGGCTACACCTTTATAATTGCTGTTTATTACATTACTTTCAATAAGGTCTATTACTCCGTCAGAAAACATTTCGGTATGCAGCCCCAGATTTTTATGATTGGTAAGCTTCTTTAAGGCTGCATTCGGTATAGAGCCAATTCCCATTTGCAGTGTACTTTGGTCTTCAATAAGTGATGCAATATATTCTCCTATCTTATCTTCCGATTCATTTATATGAGCCGGTTCATGCCCGTGTATGGGCACATTTACTTCAACCAGATAATTAATCTCCGATATATGTATAACACCATCGCCAAATGTCCGTGGCATATTTGGGTTTACCTGTGCAATAACCGTTTTTGCATTTTCTATAGCTGCAATACTGGCCTCTACCGATACTCCCAACGAACAATAACCATGGCTATCGGGTGGCGACACATGTATAAAAACAACATCCAGCTCTAATACTTTCTTACGAAAAAGCCGTGGCAGTTCACTTAAAAACACAGGTGTATAAGAACCATTGCCTGCTGCCAGGGTATGTCTTACATTTTTCCCGATAAAGAAGGAGTTTACAAAAAAACTATCCTTAAGTTCAGGATTAGCATAAGGAGCATCACCTTCTGTATGCAGGTGGCATATCTCTACATTTTTAAGTTCACCTGCCCTTTGCGCCAATGCTTTTGTTAATACTCCTGGTGTTGCCGCAGCGGCCTGTACATAAACCCTGTCGCCCGATTTTACAATTTTTACAGCTTCATCTGCAGTTACATATTTTCCCATACCTATTTTTTTTTTGCAAAACTATCTCCCTATAAAGTTACAAAACATGACATAACTCATAGTTAAGCAGGTTTTAAAATAAATCCGCCAGAATATTGTACTTTTGTACCCGGAAAAAAATTTATACCATGATTATCCCAAAAACCAGAGAAGAAATAGAAATAATGCGCGAAAGTGCCCTTTTGGTTTCCAAGACACTGGGCATGATAGCCTCAGAAATAAAACCGGGAGTTACTACTCTTCACCTTGATAAGCTTGCAGAACAGTTTATACGTGACCATGATGCCGTTCCGGGTTTTCTTGGACTTTATGACTGTCCTTCTACACTTTTAACCAGTGTTAACGAGCAGGTGGTGCACGGACTCCCTACAGATAAGCCTATAGAAGAGGGCGATATTGTATCTGTAGATTGTGGCGTGCTTAAAAATGGTTTTTACGGGGATCATGCTTATACTTTTGAAATAGGTGAAGTAGCAGAACCTACGCGCCAGCTGCTTAAAGTAACTAAAGAGTCCCTTTATGTGGGTATACGCGAATTTAGGGCCGGCAACCGTGTAGAAGATGTGGGTAATGCCATACAAAAATATACCGAAGCACATGGCTATGGTGTAGTACGTGAACTGGTTGGCCATGGCCTGGGTAAAAAAATGCATGAAGGGCCTGAAATGCCAAATTATGGTAAGCGTGGGCGTGGAAAGCTTTTTGTGGAAGGCTTAGTAGTAGCCATTGAACCTATGATAAACATGGGCACTAAAAATGTGAAACAGCTTAAAGACGGCTGGACAATTGTAACTGCAGACAGGAAGCCAAGCGCACACTTTGAACATAACGTTGCGCTTGTAGACGGTAAGCCGGAGCTGCTCTCTACCTTTGCTTATATATATAAAGCATTGGGCATAAAGTCAAATGAAGAGGATGAATTCAGGAGAGAGCCACTGGTGCTGTAATGAAAAAATTATTCAAATTTATTTTAAATACCATTCCCCGGCCTTTACTTATAAGGCTTAGCTATGTTATTGCGCCAGTTGTTGCAGTTGCATTGAAAGGAAAAACATATACCGACCCCATAGACGGTAAAAGCTATAAAAGTTTCCTGCCATACGGCTACGGTAAACAACGCAATAATGTTTTGGCACCGGGAACACTTTCGCTGGAGAGGCACAGGCTTTTGTGGTTGTACCTTAAAAATGAAACCGATTTTTTTACCTCAACAAAAAAAGTATTGCATTTTGCCCCCGAACAGGCTTTTTATAAACGTTTCAGGAACCAGCAAAATTTAGATTATACTACTACAGACCTTTACTCTCCCCTTGCGGATGTGAAAGCAGATATTTGCAATCTGCCTTTTAAAAATAATACTTACGACCTTATTTTATGTAATCACGTTTTGGAGCATATTCCTGATGATACTAAAGCCATGCAGGAACTGTACAGGGTAATGAAACCCGGAGGTATGGGAATTTTTCAGATACCGCAGGACCTGAGCCGTGAAACCACTTTTGAAGACGACTCTATTACTGACCCTAAAGAACGCGCGAGGATATTTGGGCAGTATGACCATGTAAGGGTATATGGAAAAGATTATTTTGATAAGTTAAGAAGTGTAGGCTTTAGGGTTGTGGAAGAAGATTATACAAATAAAATAGCCCCAGCCGATGTGGAACGATTTTGTCTTGCAAAAGGGGAAATTATACCTGTTTGCCATAAAGATTAATTTGTTATAGGTATAATTTTACCTCTAAGCAGCTGATATAATATATTTACTATATTTACGATTTCGATTTTAATACAGCTCAAAAATGTCAAAAGTCAGGTTACAGTTTTTCTTCCTCATTACCTTTTTACAGTTTTCTTTTTCAGTTTTTGCACAGGCCCAGCAGGAAATAAATCCTCCATATAACATAAAAACAGCTTCTTTTATGCAAAATGGTGAGAATGTGTATCCGTTTTTCAGGCTTGGAGAAAAATTTGAGTTTGTGTTTGATGACCTTTTTGGGAATGAGGCCAATTACTATTATACAATTACACACTGTAACTATGACTGGACACAATCGCAGCTTACAGTAAACGAATATGTGGAAGGATTTGACAACCAGCGTATACAGAATTATGAAAACTCATTTAATACGCTACAAATCTATTCACGATACCTGCTTACCTTTCCTAATAAATTTACGCGTATTGTACTTACAGGAAATTATGTACTTAAAATTCTTAATGAAGAGAGGGAGGTAGTTTTTTCGAGGCGGTTTATAGTGTATGAAGAAAAAGTTGCTGTTCCGCTTCAGGTAAAAAGAGCGAGGGGAATGAATGAAATTGAAACAAAACATAACATGGATTTCTCAATAAAAACCAATGCTTTTATTTTCCAGGCACCTCTACAAAATGTAAAAGTTGCATTATTTCAGAATGGCCGTTTTGATAATGCCATTTATAATGTAAAACCGCAATATACCATAGGTAACGACCTTATATATAGATATGACAGGGAAACACAGTTTTGGGCAGGTAACGAATATCTTTATTTTGATAATAAGGATATACGTAATGCCGTAAACAATGTAGTAAGGGTTACAGGAGGCGAAATATATAACAACATATTATACGTAAACGAGGCCAGGGCAAACAAGCCATACACTTACTATCCGGATATAAACGGAAATTTTGTACCCAACAACATAAGCCTTAATGTAACTAACCCAAACTTAGAGTCAGATTATGCATGGGTGTTTTTTAGCCTTAGCGCGCCGGCTTATTATGGCAAGGGCGATATATATATAGGCGGCATGTTTAATAACTATGCCAAAACCGATGAATACAAAATGGAATACAACGAGAAAGAGGGCCTTTATGAAAAGGCGCTAATGATAAAACAGGGCTTTACCAATTATATGTATATAGGTACTGACGCACGCGGCAGAGTTGATGGCGCGAATGCTCCTGATGGTAATTTTTTCCAGACAGAGAACGATTATAATGTTTTGGTATACTACAGGGAGAACAACGAACGTTATGATAGGGTAATAGGTTATGGCGCTGCCAACTCTGAGAATATTATAAATTAGAAATCAGCAACTTAAAAAATATTTTCTGATAATTTAATATCCGGCATAAAACCTTAACAATAATAAATTCGTATTTTTGCAGTATAAAAA
>CAMPIZ010000083.1 GCA_946886675.1 uncultured Flavobacterium sp. | reverse complement strand
ATATAATTCATGATTTAAACCAATTAATTAACACACTTACCAATTTAATTATGAAAAATATATATTTGTGCTTAGCACTGCTTCTATCTTTTAATGCTTTTTCCCAATGCCTAAAAAACGGCAACCTAGAAAATGGTACCGCATATTGGGATTTTAAAACCCGTTCCCAGGAATTTGACATTATTAACTGCAATATTGATACTTCAGATCCGGGTTTTACAACAGGTTCACCTTCAAATTCAGCTAATCAGTTTAATGCTCCTTTAGGCACGATTGTTACACAAGGCAACGATCCTTTTCTACTGGGATGCACACCATCCGTTAGTATTCCCAGAGTAGTAGAAGGCGGCCGTGCAATAAAACTAAATCGTTACGACGGCAATGCAGATATTACTTCAATGTCACAAATTTTGGCCGTAGGTACTACACAGGTAAATTTTCAATTTTCGCTCATCGTTGAAAATGCACATCCCGGCACGCCCGACCAGCCTTTTTTTACTGCAAGGGTTTTAAATTCCAATAATGAAATCATAAGCTCCAATGAGTTTTGTATTACCGCAGATCCAAATAATACGGCACTTTTTGGCTCAACTACCAAGAACAGTAATGAGTATTTATACACGCGCTGGCGCTGTGGAACATTAAACATTCCGGCCGATTATGCCAATCAGCTTATGAGATTAGAGTTTGTTATTTCCGATTGTGGTGCTGTTCGTGATTTTGGAACTGTATATATTGATGATGTACAATGCAACAGAAGATGTGATTCACTTGCATTCGGATCAATTGAATTAAATCCTCTTTATTTAGAGTGCCCTGAAGACCCTATTAGTGTTTGCGGTACTTATACAGCACCGGAAAACTTTAATTTAAGTTCGCTTCAGCTATTTATTACGCAGAATGGCAATATTGTAAATGTAATTAACAATATTACACAGCTTACATCAAACACATTTTGTTTTGGTTTAATGCCTAATGATTTTATTGGTAATTCCGGGTACTATGAATTTTATGTAAATGCTGTATTTACCAATGGATCTTCCTCCCTTACTCTATTTGATCAGTCTTCGGTACCGGGGCCTGATGTAGTATTTGGTTTTGTAGTTCCATCATGGGATATACAGGGAAGTTACCTTACCTGGGATGATATATCTCCGGAATATGTACTTGAGTTTACAACAGAAGATTCATGCTGTCCGGGAAGTTGCCCTAGTGCAGGGCAAACGTATACTGTTACTACAAACAATAACAGTATAGACCTATGGACAGTTGTTGATGCTTTACAAAATAAGTGCTTTAAATGGAGGGTTAGGCCTGCCAAGTGCGGGGAATGGACAGAGTGGTGCTGCCTTGCTTCTGATAATGGTTACGGATTCCCGCCGGGTGACCAGTTTGGCAATCCTTTCGCGCCTGCCTGCGAAGCTGATCTTTCCGAAATAGGCAGTGTGACTTTATACTACCAGGATCAGATAGTGTGCCCTTACGAAGACTTTGAAGTATGTGGTGAATATGCAATTCCTTGTTATAATGACCTGGTATCTTTAAACCTGCAGATAATACAAAACGGTAATGTAATAAACACTGTAAGTAATCCTTCAATGCTGGGCAGTGGCGTTTTTTGTTTCCATGTACAGCCACAGGATTTTGGAAGCAGCCCATCCGGAGTATTTGATATAAAAGCAGTAGCAGAATTTACCGATGGAACAACTATAACGACCGAAGTTTATTACTGGTCTTCTGCTGTTAACTTTCCTGTATTCAGTATTTCTACCTGGAATATAAATAACAGCATTTTATATTGGGAAGATGTCGCCAGCTCTTATATAATAGAGTTTGGAGGTGATTATGAATGTTGTCCTCCGGGAAGTGTTACCACAAATGCGCAGGCTACTTATGTTATTAATCAGAACTATTTTGACTTATATGCAGTAGCGCAGGCATTCAACAACAAGTGTTTTGGCTGGAGGGTAAAAGCCGAGCATTGCGGCGAGTGGACAGAATGGTGTTGCGTTACTACTTATACTCCTTCAGGAGGCTGGGGCACACCAGATGGTGAAGACTGTTGGGGAACCGGAGGTAGGCCGGGAGCCGGCTCATCTTCAGAAAGCATTACTACAGAAAACCTTTCAGACAATAAAGGTTTTAATATCTATCCTAACCCTGTAGACGATGTATTAAAAATTGAGGCTGTAAATCCTGCTAAAACAATAGTAGTTACGGATATTTCGGGCAAAGAACTTATACGAATCCAAAATCCGCTGGATGGTAGAAATATAGACATCAATTTCTCCATGCTTTCATCAGGTATATACCTACTGAACATTGATGGAGAAACCGTTGAAAAAATCATTAAACGATAACTTTTTATCTCAGTAAAATAAAACTAAGGCTGCCATTAGGCAGCCTTAGTTATTAACTTACACCACCTGCCGTGGTATATCCATAGGCAGTCGTGTGAGCAGCTCATAATTTAGCTGGCTGGTCATTTCTCCAAACGATGCTACCGATATTTCCTGATCATCCTGCTTCCCTATAAGGGTAACCCTGTCATTAATCTGCACATCAGGTATATTGGTAATATCTATAACTATACAATTCATATTTACCGTTCCTATTACAGGACTTCGCCGGCCATTTACAAGTACAATACCTGTATTACTAAGTCCTCTGCTAAAACCGTGTGCATACCCTACAGGAACCACTGCAACCTCTAGTGTATCATGAGTATAAAACGATGAGCCATAGCCTATATACTCCCCAGCCGGAACTTTCTTAAGGCTCATAATTTTACTTTCCCAACTCACAATGCGCTTTAATGGCGACTTTACCATTTTATATTTGTTGAGGAACTCAATTAAAATTTCAGGACTGGGCCAAAAACCATACTGCATAATACCTATGCGCAGCATATCATAATGCATATCGGGCAGGCGCACTGCTGCTGCACTGCAGCAGGTATGTATCATTTCCGGTTCTGTGCCCAGTGCTTTAAACTGCTTTACAGCTCTTTTAAAGTGAATCTTCTGTTTTTTAATACGCACATAATTGGCTATGCTTTCTGCTCCGGCAAAATGCATACACAACCCCTTAAAAACGATAGTATCGGTATTATTTTTAAGAACATCAGCAAGTTCCGGTATTAATGATGATTCAAAACCCGTACGGTACATTCCGGTTTCAATCTCAATATGTATAAGCGCTTTTTTCCCGGCTTTTTTAGCAGCTTCAATAGCACTATACAAACGCTCCAGATTAAACACAAAAAACTCTATATCATTTTGTATAGCCCATTCAAGGTCACTATCTTCAATTGCGCCCATTATCATAATGGTGGTTTTTGAAGAGGCTGCCTTGTGTACCCTTATTGCTTCTTCGGCATTGTAAACAGAAAAATGGTTTACACCACATTCCTCAGCCATAGGAATATATTCTTCAATACCATGTCCGTACGCATTGCCCTTTACTACCGCACTTACCTTTTTCCCTTTAAAATAATCATATAAAAATTCCCAGTTCTTTTTTAATGCTTCTGTGCTAAGCTTAATTTGGGTTGACTTCATCATTGCTGCGCTCTTTTTTGTATTTCCACAAATATATTTATTCCGGTTTCTGTTATCTCATCCGGGTAATCATATTCAGGATGATGGAGCGGCCTGCAGTTTTCACCAGACCCGACTCCAAACATCGCGCCCGGATACATATTGGTAAATACCCCAAAATCTTCGCCAAAGCGGAAACCTTCCGTAAGGTTAATCTTTTCTAATCCTAATCCTTCAGCAGCATTATTTATTACAGCAACCGCATCCGGATGGTTTTGGTTAGATTCAAAAGGTTCTATCATTTCAAACTCTACTTTTAGCCCCTCCTCCTCAGCTGCTCTTTGTGCCACTACCTTTGCTTTTTCTATAGCGTTATCCAGTCTTTCGTTACTGTCTGCCCGTATGGTTAAATGCACTGAACCCTCACCTGCTGAAACTCCGTATGCCTTTTCGCCCAGGTGGGTATAAACAGGGGTGACAGTTATATAAGCAGGCTTGTTTTCTTCATTAAGCTTTAAAGCTTCCAGTGTGTACCGGCTCATGGCCGCTGCGGGATTCCTGCCATTCCATGGTTCAGCGGCGTGAGCTGTGTAACCTGTAAAATAGGCTGCGATGCTAACAACACTGGAAGTGAAGCTGCCTGTTTTGCATATTATACTATGCCTTTTAAACCCCGGCAGGTTATGCAGCGCAAAAACCATATCTATATTAAGTTTTTTAAAAAAATCGTCCGAAGCTACATTCCTGGCGCCCCAGCCGTTTTCTTCGGCAGGTTGAAACAGGAGGTAAACGTTTCCCTTTCGTGGCCTGTTTTCAGCAAAGTGCTGTGCCACACCATACATTATAGTCGTGTGCCCATCATGCCCGCATTTATGTGATACACCTGAATTTTTTGATTTATATTCAAAATCGGTATTCGTTTCCTGTATAGGCAATGCATCAATATCGGCCCGAAGCAGGATATTCCTACCCGGTTCGCTGCCATTAAAGCAGGCTATTATTCCGGTAGAAGCTACTTTTTCCAACCTGTCAGGATTAAGCTCCTCTAATAGGTTAAAAATATATTTTTGGGTATTGAATTCCTGTTGTGAAACTTCAGGGTGCTGATGCAGATAATGCCTCACAGTTAATAAGTTTTCCATGATTTCCTGTTTTGGCTACTAATAATACTAAAAAACAGGGAGGTATGAAAAGGTTTTTGCAAAATTCTTAATCCTGACTTAAAATTAGCGGAGCTTTAGGCCAAATTATTTAGATTTGCTTTATAACAGCCACCAAAAATTTAAGCAGCTATGGGAATGTTTGTAATAAGCAAACGCAATAACGGAGATTATAAATTTGTTTTTACATCAAGAAAAGGGAAAACTATATTTACCAGTTTATCCTGCAAGCAAAAATCTGACTGTGAAGAAATTATAGAAGCCGTTAGGAACAACATAAGCCAGTTCACTTTCAGAAAAAACAGTACGCCCTCGGGCAAACATTTCTTCCGGTTGTCCAAAGATGGTTTTATATTAGCCACCAGCCGTAAATACTCCACAGAGCTAAGACTTCAAAAGGGTATTGATGAAATTATTAAATATGTGCTTACCGCAGAGATTTTGGACTTCTCTGAAAACGAGTTTGTATTTCCTGATGAGGAGAGTGTGTTTATAGAATAAATAATTTAAACCTTCAATACACCCCTAAATCCTCTTGCCGCATAATAAGACTCTGCCCCATTATGGTAAAGAAAAACAGTATTATAGCGACGGTCACAAAATACGGCACCACCAAGCTTTCGCATTTCAGCAGGCGTTTTTATCCAGCTTGATGTCTTAGTATCAAATTCGCCCAATTGCTGCAAGTTGCGGTATTCCTCTTCTGTTAAGAGTTCGATACCCATTGAGGCTGCAACATTAACGGCGCTGTCGGCGGGCTTGTGCTGCTTCCTCGACTCTAATGCTTCCTGATCATAACAAAGGCTTCTCCGGCCTTTTGGGCTTTCAGCACTACAATCGAAAAAAATATACTCCCCGGATTTCTTATCAAAGCCAACCACATCGGGTTCACCACCGGTTTCTTCCATTACATCCAAAGACCATAGTTTATCCGGATTCGTCGCCAGCTTTGCTTTTACCTCTTCCCATTTTATACCTTTGTGGCGGTTCATGTGCTTTTCAAAACGCGTTTCTAATACTTTAAGCAATGCTTCTGCCTGATCTGTTGATAATTGCTTTTTATTATTTTTCATCATGTTGCGGTTTTAGGTTTATAATCTTTCTGCCGGCAGGCCTAAAATACCATGATACCAAAGTAAGTACCAAAAGTAATGACGGGCCAAACAACTCGCTCACAGGATCCTTTACAGCAATATGCGAAAATATCGCACCGCTCATTGCAAAGAAAAATCCTGCATAAGCCCATTCCTTAAGTACTATGGCCTTTGGCACAAGTATAATTATAACCCCAAGTATTTTCCATACACCCAATATAGTTAAAATATAAACAGGGTAGCCCAGTTTTTCTATGTTAGCCACTTCCTCGTCCATCTTAATAAGCTGTACAATTGCAGTTGATATCATACCTAAAGCCAGCCAGACCGTGGCAATCCAGTAAATTATTTTATTACGCTTTTTCATAGTTATTTTAATTTACTTACTATTTCCTCAAGTCGGTTATGTGCCATATTAATACCATAAGCAAATGGCAGTTTTAAATTAGCGTCCCTTAATGTGGCATCTCTGTACACCACATGCATACTAAGCCTGCTGGTTACATCTGTCAGGGATTCAAACTCCAGAAATTCTATCTGTACTCCAAAAGAGGCTGTTTCCATTTCAAACGTGCGCACAATTTTTTGGTTGGGCACAAAGTCATGAAAAGAACCATTTGCCTTAAACACCACATTACCCTGCGGATTTGAAGTTTCAAACTGATACCCTCCATGTTTGCGTGTATCATACTTCAATACTTTTGTACCCATCCATTGCGCTACAATTTCTGCGTCTTCAAAAGCTTTAAAGAGGAGTTTAAGTGGCAGGTTAAAATCTCTTGTAATTAGTAAATCGCGCCTGCCCTCTACTGCATTTACATTTGTTTTGCGTTCCATTATATTATTTTTTTGGGTGGTAATTTTTCATAATGTCTTCAATCATATTAAACCTGTCGTCCCACATCTTGCGGAATGGTTCAATAAAAGAGGCTATCTCTTTCATTTTTTCAGCGTTTAAATGATAATGCACTTCCCGCCCGCTCTGTTCCTGTTTCAGCAATTCGCACTCGGTAAGTATCTGAAGGTGTTTTGACACTGTAGGCCTGGCAGTATCAAAGTTAGCCGCTATAGCCCCTGCTGTCATAGACTGGGAAGCGAGTAATAATAATATCGCCCTTCGGGTGGGATCGGCTATGGCCTGAAAAGGATCACGTCTTAAATTCATCATGTAGTTATTTGACTACACAAATATATATGTAGTTATTTAGCTACGCAAATTTTTTTATGGATTTTATTAATTAAGTAAGTTATGTACAGCAAAAAACAC
>CAMPIZ010000082.1 GCA_946886675.1 uncultured Flavobacterium sp. | reverse complement strand
CTCTATTTGTATTTAAAACTCTTTGAAAACCTTTTATTGGATCTTCTTCTCTATTTAATACGTATGCTAAATTTTTTAATAATGAAGATTTAAGAGTTGCTAGATAAAATGTTTTTTTGTTTTGAGTAACTTTTATTGCGCTATATGAAGCCATTGTTTCTGATTTTTGAATTATAAAAATATGAATTATATCTTCTCCTGCAATGCTTTAATATCATCCCTCAGTTTGGCGGCCTGTAGGAAGTCAAGCTCTTTGGCGGCTTTCTCCATTGCTTTGCGTTTTTCACGAATAATTTTCTCTATATCACTTTTAGCCATATAGGTAGTGTCCGGCTCGGCAGCTACTTTAATCGAACTCTCATAAGCGTATGTAGCATTACTTTTACCAAGCGCTGATTTCTCAATCTTCTTATTAAGCGCTTTAGGTTCTATGCCGTTAGCCTTGTTAAATATTGCCTGCTTATCACGGCGGTAATTGGTTTCGTCTATGGTACGCTGCATGCTATCGGTAATTTTATCGGCATACATTATAGCTTTACCGTTCACGTTACGTGCCGCACGGCCTACTGTCTGTACCAGGGAACGTGTACTTCTCAAAAAGCCTTCTTTATCGGCATCCAGTATAGCAACAAGCGATACTTCGGGTAAGTCCAGGCCTTCCCTTAAAAGGTTAACCCCAATAAGTACATCAAACAGCCCTTTACGCAAGTCCTGCATAATCTTCACCCGTTCCAGTGTATCTACTTCTGAGTGTATGTATCGGCAGCGTATGGAAACCTTCGTAAGGTATTTGGCAAGTTCTTCGGCCATGCGTTTGGTAAGCGTTGTAACCAGTACGCGTTCATCAACCTCTACACGCTGTTGTATTTCCTCAATAAGGTCATCTATCTGGTTAAGGCTGGGGCGTATCTCAATTACAGGATCAAGTAGCCCAGTTGGGCGTATTACCTGCTCCACATAAACACCACCGCTTTTTTGCAGCTCATAGTCGGCAGGGGTTGCGCTCACATATACTACCTGATTTTGCAGTGCTTCAAACTCCTCAAACTTAAGCGGACGGTTATCCATGGCGGCAGGAAGCCTGAAACCATACTCCACAAGGTTCTCCTTACGGGAACGGTCGCCACCATACATGGCATGCACCTGAGAGACCGTTACATGACTCTCGTCTATAACCATAAGAAAATCGTTAGGAAAGTAGTCTAAAAGGCAGAAAGGCCTTGTGCCGGGTAACCTGCGGTCAAGGTAACGCGAATAGTTTTCAATACCGGAGCAGTAGCCCAGTTCGCGTATCATTTCGAGGTCAAAGTTGGTACGTTCCTCAAGACGTTTGGCTTCGAGGTGTTTGCCTATTTCCTTAAAGTAATCTACCTGCTTTACAAGATCCTGCTGTATTTCCCAAATAGCACCCTGAAGCACATCGGGAGAGGTTACAAACATGTTGGCAGGATAGATATTCAGCCTGTCATATTTTTCTATAACCAAAGATGTTTTGGCATCAAAAGCTTCAATTTCTTCAATCTCATCACCAAAGAAGTGCACACGGAAAGGATCGTCCGCATAGCTCGGAAAAATCTCTACTGTGTCACCTTTAATGCGGAAAGTACCGGGAGTAAAGTCGGCCTCGGTACGGGCATAAAGGCTTTGCACCAGCCTGTGAAGCAGTTTTGTTCTTGATATTACCTGGTCGCGCTCTATAGATATTACGTTCTTTTGAAATTCGACAGGGTTACCAATACCATAAAGGCAGGAAACCGAAGCCACCACAAGCACATCGCGCCTGCCCGAAAGCAGGGAAGAAGTGGTGCTAAGACGCATTTTTTCCAGCTCCTCGTTTATGGAAAGGTCTTTTTCTATGTAAGTTCCTGTTACGGGTATATAAGCCTCTGGCTGATAGTAGTCGTAGTAAGATACAAAGTACTCAACCGCATTGTTTGGAAAAAACTGCTTGAACTCACTGTAAAGCTGTGCCGCCAGTGTTTTGTTGTGTGCCAGTACCAGTGTGGGTTTTTGTACTTCCTGGACTACGTTTGCCATGGTAAAGGTTTTACCGGATCCGGTTACCCCTAAAAGTGTCTGGAAACGCTCGCCCGATTTAATGCCTTCACTCAACTGGCGTATGGCTTCGGGCTGGTCGCCCATAGGCTCATACTCAGATACTACCTTAAATTTCATACTCTCTTTTTCGCTTTTTTACAAAGATAGTGAAATAGATTTTTGGTTATTTGTTAATGTGGTTATTCGATTGATGTAATCAAATCAACAAATTGACCATATAATCAAATCAACGTGAAACTAATCGAAGCATTCCATCATGAGGAGGTCACCTTCCCTGTGTTCTATGAGTACAAGGCCGTCTGCAAGGGTTGCATTACTGCTTCCCGTACGGTAACCTATGGTAAGCTCTTCATTGTTGAGCGGATACTTAAGGTTTTTTGTTGTAATGCCGGATACTTTACCTATAGGGATAAGTGAAACAGGAGTGGCAGCAGGATACCACTTTTCAAACTTTTTGGGAAGCAAGTATACGTTACTGTGGTCGTCAAGTATAACAATCTTCAGTTTATCGCGGTAGCGTACTATATTGGTTATGTTTGTAATAGTATGGTCTGTACGTTTACCGGTAGCCCAGATTACATTTACAGCAGGAATTTTTCGCTCTATAAGATAGTCAAACGCTTTTTCCAGGTCTGTTTTTTCCTGATCGGGCGAATATACAATTTCCAGCGGGTACTGCATTTCCCTATATTTTTCAGGATCAAAGCCTTCATCAAAGTCACCAAGCAGCACATCTACCTTTATGCCCAGCTCTATAACGCGATCTATAGCATTGTCCAGCACAATAACCAGTGGGGACCATTCCAGTAACTGCCCCATAAGTTCTTTACTGCATGCTGCACCGTTTGCTATTATAAGTGCAGGTTCCTGATCGTCGCGTACTATATGGTGTGAAGACATACTTTTGTATTTGTGCTGCAAAAATAAGAAGTTTAAATGCAACAGGTATTAATCGCTGCAAATTACTGTGCAGTATATTCTATAGAAGAAACTTCGCTAAGGCGAAAGTATCCTAGCGCATAATTGTCGGGATTGTTTTTATTAATAATGTTTCCCCTCACCGTTCCCGGTGGCGGCCTGAAAGGGTTTACCTCTGCATCCCCGGTTATACTAAGCAGTTTTAGCATATAATCATAATACCGGGAAGAGATGCCATAGAGATAAATAATAATTTCCTCTCCCGTTACGAGATCGTCAAAAATCCTTACCGTATAAGTATAATTTCCGTTTACAAAACGGTCATCAAAAACAGCTCCTCCTCCAAGATAACCCTCACGGCCTATTTCCTGCATGTAAAAGTTATCTTCCGGCGGATCCTGAAAGTAAGCCCTTAATGTTATATCGTTTGGTGTAAAACCTTCATTGCTTTGTACCACTTCTTCAAGTTCGGGTACGGCAATAAGGGTTTCTTCTGCAATATAGGTTTCTGAGTTATGGATAACAGTTAACGTATAGGTTTCTCCAATTTCACATACAAAGTTGTTACATACATACAAGCCATCAGCTTCTTCCCTAAATTCGAAGATATCACCATTGTTGTTTTCCACAAAAACTACAGCCCCGGTTACATCAGGTATTTCGTTTTCATAAAATCCGGTTGTAGTGCTAAGGCGAATGTACTGGTTGTTTCCCAGTGTGCCTTTTTCCCAGTTAATTGAAGCATCTATCACAAGCCTGGGCGGTGCTGTAGTGAGATTTGTTTCTACAACATCTTCACAAGAATTAATTATAAAACCTGTGAAGATGAGCAGAAGTATATGTATTTTTTTCATTTTGTGGCTGTTAGCTGGTCATTACAACAGTACACAAAAACCATGCTGTTATTGAATTGTGTAATTCAATACTTCAACTTCGCAAAGCCTGAAATACCCTAAAGCAAAATTGTTTATATCGGTCTGGTTTACAAGATTACCCCGCACAGTAGTAGGAGGGGTTTGGAAAGGACCACCACCCGAGCCACCTTCGGCAATCGTGCTAAGCTGTATCATGTAATTATAATATCTCTGCGATATGCTATGGAAACGTATGCCTATTACATCACCTGATTTAAGGTCTTCGTCACTGTAAAAGTTAAACATTTCATTACCCTGATTAAAACGGTCTTCCTCTGCATCATATTCAGGAAAGGGCTGTACAGGCACATCAAAACGGGTAAGGTACCAGTTGTCTTCTGCACCGTTATCCTGAAAAAAGAAGCGGACCTCTATATCTTCCCCAAGAAAGCCTCCCTCGTTATCCTGGATTATATTGGTAATTTCAGGAACTGACCGCAGTGTTTCTACAGCTGTATAAGTATACCCATCATGTATTACAGTAAGCGTATAAGTTTCATTAATAACGGGTACAAAATTATTGCATACATAATCTCCGGTGCCCGGTGTTTCTGTAAAATCAAATGTAGTTCCGCTGCTATTGGTAATAAATACCGTGGCCCCTGATACAGGAGGAATTTCAGTGTCATAATAACCCGTTGTTGCAGATAGTTTTATGGTTTGCTGACTTCCGTCAGTACCTCTTACCCAGTCTATAGAAGCATCAACAACAAGCCGAGGGGCAGCTGTGTCCAGGTCAACTTCAATAACTTCCTCACAAGAAGGAAAAAAAGTAACAGTTATCAGTAATAAAAGATATTTTATATTTTTCATGGCCGGTTTAAAATTTAAAATTGTAAGTAACACTTGGTATAATACCAAAAATAGACAGCCTTACAGCCTCATTTGAACCTGTATCTTCATTTTGCCTGAAAGTAATAGAGGCGGCATTCATCCTGTTATAAAGGTTGTAGATACTGAAAACCCATTCGCCCTGCCAGCCTTTTTTCTTTTCCGGTTTTGGAGTATATGTAGCGGAAACATCCAGGTGATGGTAAGCAGGAACCCTGTCCTCATTTCTTAATCCGTAACTTGGTATTATAATATCACCATAACGGTACTGTCCGTTAGGATAGGTAACAGGCTGCCCCGACTGCAATGCAAATATGGCTCCAAAAGACCATTTAGGGCTCAATTCATAAGATCCTGTTACAGAAAGGTTGTGTAGTTTATCATAACCTGACAGATACCACTGCCCATTATTAATTCCGGATTCGTTTGGTGTCCTGCCGGGAGTTTGCTGTTCAGATCGGGAAAGGGTGTAAGCTATCCAACCGGTTAATTTTCCGGTGTTTTTCCTTAGCAGAACCTCAAGCCCGTATGACCTTGCCCTGCCGTTTAGGAGTACCTGCTCTATAGCATTGTTGGCTATCAGGTCAGCACCATCTATGTAATCTATCCTGTTCTTTACTTTTTTATAGAACACTTCTGTTTCAAAAGAATACTCGTTGTCTTTAAAGTTCCTGAAATAACCCAAAGCTACCTGGTCTAATATCTGTGGCTGTATGTAGTTATCACTTGGTGCCCAAACATCGAGCGGAGTAGGGGATGCAGTGTTGGATATAAGGTGCAGGTATTGTGCCATCCTGTTGTAGCTTGCCTTTACAGACTGGTTATCATCCAGCTTATAGGCAACAGCCACACGCGGCTCCAGATTATTAAAGCTGGCAATTGTTTCTCCGTTGCCATAATGCCTGGTATCTACAGGTTCTGCTTTTTCATATATTTTCAGTTCATCATTAAATACTACCGGCTGATCGTTAGCATACAGATTTATATCCTGTGCACCAAGTCGGTAAAACATACTGTAGCGAACACCATAGCTCACGGTAATATTTTCTGTAAGCTCATGTTCTGCATCAATATAAAGTGAAGGTTCGAAGGCATACTTTTTATCAAGCTGGTCAGGATTTACAGTAGAGGTTTCATCACTTGGCCTAAGCGTGCCGGGATTAAAATCATAATAAATGGCATTAGCCCCATAGTTTAGCTTAAACCTGTCTGATATATAATGCTTAAGGTCATACTTAAAATTATAGTTTTGTATGCCTGAATCCCAGTCGAGCCCTACAAAATCAAGTTTTAGTCCATAATAATAATCACTGTATATAAGCGACATATTGGAGAAAAGCCTGTCTGTAAAAAGATGATTCCATCTCAGGTTAACCACTGCGTTGCCATAAGTGTTATTAAAGCTGTCGTTAATATCAAATAAATCCCGCCCAAAGTATCCCGAGAGGTAGAGGCTATTGTTTTCGTTTAGTTTATAGCTTAGCTTAGTATTAAGATCATAAAAATATGCGGAATTCTCGTTATCTGTAAGTTTCAGGAAAAGATGTGCATAGGAAGCACGGCCTCCTATAAGAAAAGATCCCCTGTCTTTTACAATAGGGCCTTCAGCCAGCAAACGGCTAGATATGGCTCCTATACCGCCTGTCATGTGAAATTCGTTGCTGTTGCCCTCTTTCTGGTAAATGTCAAGTACGGACGATACCCTGCCTCCATAACGCGCAGGAATACCACCTTTATAAAGTTTAAGGTCTTTAATAGCGTCTGCATTAAATACAGAAAAGAAACCAAAAAGGTGAGATGAGTTAAAAATGGTGGCTTCATCAAGCAGTATCAGGTTTTGATCTGCTGCCCCGCCGCGTACGTTAAAGCCCGAAGATCCTTCTCCGGCATTGGTTACACCGGGCAGGGTTAAAATAGATTTAATTACATCTACTTCGCCTAAAACCACTGGCATTTTCTTTATTTCCTGAGTGGTAAGCTTATTAACGCTCATTTCAGGTTTTTTTATGTTTATACGTGGTTTGTCGTCTGTTATAATAACTTCTTCCAACTCTTGTGTGGCACTGTTTAATCCGTACGTTTTTCTGATGTTTTGGTTAAGTGTAACCGTTTCGGTAATTGTGCCAAAACTTACATAGCTTATTTCCACAGTATAAGTTCCTTCGGGCAGTGATATGGAAAAGAAACCGTATTCATTAGTGGAAACGGAGGCCTGTGCCTCTTTAATAAAAACACTGGCGCCTATAAGGGTTTCATTGCTGTTGCTGTCGGTAACAGTACCGCTAAGGGTAAATTTTTCCTGTGCCGACACAATACTGAAAATCAGTAGAAAGAAAGCGGTGAGGCTTCTTTTTTTGGATAGATTCATG
>CAMPIZ010000081.1 GCA_946886675.1 uncultured Flavobacterium sp. | reverse complement strand
TGCATTCTGTGAGTGTTTGCGGCTCTACACCCAGTTTAGTAACCTTAATAAGGTTTATAATATTGTTAATTCTCTCGTCAGGATAGTTGTTCTCCTTTAAAAACTTTTGGGCTATCACACTGCTTTTTTCCTCATGCTCATCATGACCCTCTACGTAACCGGTGTCATGAAACCATGCGGCAAGTATAATTTCTTCAGTTTCAGACTCACTAAGCCCTTCTTCATAAGAAATTAATTTAGCATCATTAACCACACGAAGCGTATGATTAAAATTATGATAAATATAATCGGGAGATAACTTATCTTTGAATAGGCTGAAAACGTAAGTTTCGGCTTTTTGTACAATATTCATGCGTATGAAATTAACAATACCAAATTATGAAATTCTTTTCGGTTAACATTGGGCCGGGGAGAAATATTAAACTCATAATCACTCTTTTTATTGTGATTATAGCATCCTCCTGCGCCACATATAGCCCTCAGTATGGCAAAAACATTGAAAATGGTGCTATTGCAGTTACAACAGACATACCTGTGTCGCACCGTTTTGTACTTGTAGGTGATGCCGGACTGGCCTCACAGCAACAAACACAGCAGCTACTGGGAGCAGTAGGTAATAAGCTTAAAAGCTCAGGAAAGAATACAACGCTTATTTTTTTAGGAGACAATATTTATCCGCATGGAATGCCTGCAGAAAAAGGTACTGAAGCGCGCGAAACTGCAGAAAAAGCACTTACAGCACAGCTTGAATTATCCAAAACATTTGATGGAAGAATCCATTTTATACCAGGCAACCACGACTGGTATAGCGGACTTAAAGGCCTGGAAGAGCAGGAAGACTTTGTAAAAGACTACCTTAAGGTAAAAAAATCCTATCTGCCCGGCGACGGCTGTGCCATAGATGATATAGATGTTAGTGATGATATAGTACTTGTAGTGATTGACAGCGAATGGTTTCTTGAAGATTGGGATGATTACCCTACCATGAATGACGACTGTGATATAAAAACACGTGAAGGGCTTTTTCTTGAACTGGAAAGCCAGCTCAATAAAAATCAGGACAAAACTGTTATACTGGCCATACACCACCCCTTAATGAGCAACGGCGCTCATGGTGGCTATTATTCCGCAAGAAAACATATTTACCCTTTTGCAAGCAATATCCCTTTGCCGGTCATAGGGTCTTTAATCAATTTTATAAGAAAAACATCCGGGGTTAGCCCCGAAGATCTACAGGGAAAGCAATACCGCATACTAAGTAATCGTGTAAAGACCCTGATACAGGGCAGGGATAATGTAATTGTCGTTTCTGGCCACGACCATAACCTGCAATACATACACAGGGATAATATATATCAGATTATTAGCGGAGCTGGCTCAAAAGCCGAAGCTGCAAAAGCAGTAGGACCGGATGATTTTACCTATGGCGGGCATGGTTATGCAGTACTGGATGTATATGATAAGGAAAATGCCCGGGTAACCTATTTTTCTGTTGAAGATGGCAAAGAGAAAAAAGTTTTTGAGCAGTATATTACACGACCCGAAGATACACAGCATCTTTCTGAAGAATATTCAGAAAACAACCCTGAAATAATAACAACTTCTGTCTATACACCGGAAATGACCAATAAAAGCGGCTTTTATAAATTTCTCTTTGGTGATTACTACCGCGATTATTACAGCTTACCGATAGAGGTTAAAGTTGCATCGCTTGACACCCTTTACGGAGGCCTCAAGCCAGTAAGAGAAGGTGGCGGGCACCAGTCGGTTTCATTAAGGCTGGAAGATAAAAATGGTAAAGAATATATTATGAGGGCGCTAAGAAAAAGCCCTGGCCGTTTTTTACAAACCGTTGCTTTTAAAGACCGCTACATAGGCAGTGATTTTGATAATACTTATGCCGAATCCTTTTTAATGGATTTTTATACCGCAACACATCCCTTTACCCCTTATATAATAGATGATATGAGCGATGCCGTGGGTATTTACCATAGCAATCCACAAATGTATTATGTACCCAGGCAAAAAGCACTTGGGGAATACAATAAGGATTTTGGGGGTGCTTTATATATGTTTGAAGAACGCCCGGCCGATGAGCATAAGAATATGGCCAGCTTTGGGAATCCTGACGCTATTGAAAGTACCGATGATGTACTGGAAAATCTTAGAAAAGACCCAAAATATAAAATAGATGAAAGAGCATACATAAGGGCCAGGCTTTTTGATATGCTGCTTGGCGACTGGGACAGGCACAAAGACCAGTGGCGCTGGGCGCGTTATAACGAAAAAGACAGTGTAGTATACAAGCCTATACCCCGCGACCGCGACCAGGCTTTTCCTAATTATAATGGCGCATTGCTCTCACTGATAATGAATATACCTGCTGTAAGATATATGCAGGACTATGATGATGAGATAAAAAGCGTAAAATGGCTTGCTACATCAGCTTATCAGCTTGACTTGGCTCTTATAAGGAAATCCGGTAAAAATGTATGGCTGGAAGAGTCTCAATATTTGAAAGATAACCTTACTGATGAAGTAATAGAAAATAATTTTGCAAAACTGCCTGTACAGGATAAAACAACAGAAGAGATAAAGGCAAATTTAAAGCAACGCAGAAATGACCTTGATGATTATGCCTTAAAGTACCGCAAATTCCTTCTCAAAACCACTATAATAACAGGTACAGATAAAAGAGAACGATTTGAGATAACAAGGCTTGATGGCGGAAAAACCCAAGTGAAGATTTTCAGTATAAAAAAAGAGGGTGAAACACTTATACAGGATAAAATTTATAACAGGCAAAATACTAAAGAACTTTGGATTTATGCGTTAGACGATGATGATGTGTTTGAAGTTAAAGGAAAGCCTGAAAACCCAATACTTATCCGTCTTATAGGAGGACAGAATAATGATGAGTATATTGTAGATAACGGGAAAAAAGTAAAAATATATGATTTTAAAAGCAAGGACAACACCTATAAAACCGACCAAAGAACAAAGTTATTGCTAACGGATGATTATGAAACAAATACTTACGATTTTAAAAAGCCAGCTTATAATGTTTATGCCGGTTATCCTTTAGCAGGCTATAACCCTGATGATGGTTTTAAAGTGGGTATAACAGCCGGATATACTGTAAATAATTTTAACAGGAGGCCTTATTCTCAAAAACATAATCTAAAAGCACAGTTGTATTTTACCACAAAAGGTTTTGAACTTGATTACAGAGGTACCTTTATGAATGTTGCCAGCAAATGGAATTTTGCTCTTACTGCTCATTATACAAGCCCTACTTTTAGCATTAACTATTTTGGGTATGGTAATGAGACAGAAAATTTTGATGATGAACTGGGGATGGATTATAACAGGGTAAAACTACAAACCTTTAGCGTGGCACCTTCTTTCTTTAAAGAAACCCGAAAAGGAAGCTATACAGAGGTACAGGCTAAATTTGAAACTGTAGAAGTAGAAGAAAGTAACGGCCGGTATGTAAATGAATCCGGAGTTGTGTTCCCCTACCTTTTTGAACACAGGCAGTTTGCAGAGATTAATGCAAGATATAAATTTGAAAACTACGACATTAAATCACTTCCGGCTGTAGGCATGCTTTTCAGCATAACAGGAGGCTGGAAAATAAGCCTGGATGAAACTGAAAAGAATTTTCCCTATCTGGATGGCCTGCTCAACTTTGTACACAGGATAACCGCGGACGAAAAATTGGTGCTATCCACTACTTTTAAAAGCAGGGTACTGCTTAATAATGATTTTGAATTTTACCAGGCAGCCACACTAGGTGGTGATAACGACCTGCGCGGTTACCGTACACAACGTTTCACAGGAAAACAATCATACCTGCAAAGTACTGATATAAGGTTTACTATCGGCAGGATAAAAAGCAGTATTATACCTATGAAATATGGAATTTTTGGAGGATATGATTACGGACGTGTATGGACAGATAATGATAATTCCGAAAAATGGCATCAATCTGCAGGTGGTGGTTTATGGTTAAATGGCATTGAAGCCATAACCGCCAGAGTATTTTACTTTTATGGTACAGATGGCGGCAGGATAGCGTTTGGATTAGCGTTTGGCCTTTAAGTCTCTTAAATTTATTTCATACAAACGCCCACCTGTTTTTTTATCTTTTTCATCGGCTATAAGCAAAGTGATATTATCTTTAAAAGTAATTCCTTCTTTTTGAGAAAAGTGGTTTAAGGAATACACCTGCATATTTTTATGAGAAAAGCTATCATTCTCAAAATCTGTCAGCAGCCATATTTTATCAGCAGCCAGCAATGCTATCGTTTTACTATCGGGACTCATGGCTGCTCCGGTAATGGCGCACCTGTTATAAATAGCACAGCTTTTTAAAGTGGTTATTAATTCTGCTGCATGCAAGCCTTCTTTATTAGGAACTTTGTATATATAAAAGCTTCCATCAAACTTTGCACTCCTGTTTTTAGTAAAGAGATAAAAGCTGCCATTACTTTCTATAAAAGCCTCAACATCAAAAAAGCGTTTAGATTTTTTTGGAGGGAAATCTTTTTGCTCAGGATAATAAAATGAAATTTTTGATACAGGTGTAGCTGCTTTTGCCGAAAGGGAATTTTTTGATATTTTATAAATGGAAAGGTCTTCTCTCAAATTATCATTATTCCCAAAATCACCTATATAGATATTACCTTCCTTATCGGAAGCCAGGTCTTCCCAGTCAATATTCTTAACTCCTTTAATATTAATTTCTGCTATTCTTTCACCTTCTGCATTAAATCCGTAGATATTGTTTTTATTACCGCTGTCTTCAACAGCCCACAATGTTTTTGTCCCGGCAATATATTCTATGCCTGAAGTTTCCTCAAGCCCGGATTCTTCAATTTCTCTAATTATTTGGGAATCACTGTTACAGGAAACTGCCATTGCTGCAGTTAAAAGATAAAGAAATCTCATGGATGTATTTTTAGCTTAGTAAAGTTAGCAAATAAAAAACCACCGGATGGAAAAACCGGTGGCACAACTACTAAAAAAATCAATGTATCCTATGAGATCAAATACTTGGAAAAAACTTCAACTACAAAGTTAACCTGTAACAAACATAATAATGCTCTTAAAAAAACATAAACAAGTATAGAAAAAAACGTTAAAGTGCAGGTTTAAATAGACAAATTACACAGCAGCCTGTTAATCATGAGTTAATTATAAAAATATTGCAATTTGAGATTGGTAACTTTATAAAAACCAAACAATATTACTATGAAAACTAACACATTAAGCTTAATTGGGGCTGTTACTTTTTGCCTTGCTTTTATTTCATGCGGAGATAAAGAAAGAAGTATGGAAGACCGCGAAGAAGCAAAAGTGGGAAGAGTTTATGATACAGCCCATCAGGGAATAAGGCATGAAAATATAGAAAATCAGTTTCCCAGCAGCAGGAATGATAACAGAGATCAGGTTCCGCTTACCCGTGGTTTAAGCGATACTATTGTTAATATGACTGATACAATTAAAGAACAACCTAAAAACTAAAAGAAATGCTGTTAAACGTTGTAAGGGACCCGTCGGATGATGCCAGGGAATTACGTGCACTGTTTGAAAAACAGTTGCGTGAATTGTATTGGGCTGAGAAGACAATGCTCACTACCCTCGCTGTTATTATCAATAACTGCTTTTCTAAGGACCTCATCCTTATATTAGAGAATCATTCTCCCGAAACAACGGTTCATATTGAGCGGCTGGAAAAAATATTTGCCGCAACCGGAATTCCTGCTGAACAGGAAAAATATGAAGCTCTTGAATGTTTTATTAATGAAGCAAAGCAGCTTATTCGACAAACAAAGCAGGGAGTGGTTAGAGATGCGGGCATAATATCGGTATTGCAAAAAATGAAACATTATGAAATAGCAGCTTACGGAACGATGAAAGCTTATGCAATAGCATTAAGGGAAGAAGATACTGTAGTGCTTTTAGAAAACAGCCTCACTGAAGAAAAACATATAGATATGATGCTTACTAAAATTGCAGAGTCGCATATAAATATTGAAGCTGCAGATAAAGAAATTTAAAAATATAAATTATGGCTAAACCAAAATCATTCCCGGCTCAAAACCAAAGCCAGCCCGGAGACGAGCATAAAATGATGCCGGAGCCGGAAATTATAAGAAAAGATTATAAAGGCAGCGGAAAGCTTAAAGGTAAAATTGCGCTTATTACCGGAGGCGACAGTGGGATTGGCCGAAGTGCAGCTGTACATTTTGCCCGCGAAGGTGCAGATGTGGCTATTGTGTATCTTGATGAAAATAAAGATGCCAAGGATACAAAAAAAATGATTGAGAAAGAAGGACAGAAATGTCTTTTACTTAGCGGCGATGTTAAGAATGAAAGGTTTTGCAAAGATGTTGTAGATAAAACAGTAAGTGAACTGGGCGGCCTTAATATACTTGTAAATAATGCCGCAGTTCAGTTTCCTAAAAGCGACTTTAAGGATATAACCGGAAAACAGGTACGCGAAACATTTGAAACGAACATTATACCTTTTTTTTATGTTACCCGCGAAGCGCTAAAATATCTTGCTAAAGACGATTGTATAATAAACACAACATCGGTTACTGCATACAGGGGAAGCTCACATTTAGTGGATTACAGTAGTACAAAAGGAGCAATAGTATCTTTTACCAGGTCTGCCTCTGCAATGCTGGCCGAAAAAGGCATACGGGTTAACGGCGTTGCCCCCGGCCCTATATGGACACCACTTATCCCTGCTACATTTGATGATGTCACCGATTTTGGACAGGATGTGCCACTTAAACGTGCAGGACAGCCAAGCGAGGTAGGCCCGGCCTATGTATTTCTCGCAAGTAAGGATGCCTCATACATTACAGGACAAATACTTCATGTAAACGGAGGTGAAGTAGTGGGAGGCTAATTAAAATAATTTATTAACTTTTAAAACTTTAGTTATGGAAAGAAATGAAAAAGAAAGAAGAGAAGAAAATCTTAGAAGAGAAAATCTGAATAAAGAAAACGCTAAAATGGCTCCGGAAGAAGATCCGGCAGTAGTAAACCCACAATAACTGGCCAGTTTTCCTAAGGAGAAAAAAA
>CAMPIZ010000080.1 GCA_946886675.1 uncultured Flavobacterium sp. | reverse complement strand
GATGCTATCAGGTACTTCATATATACATGCTCAGGATGTCGAACTTACCATTAAGTTTGATGAAGAGGAATGTATGTATGGTGTCTATGCGCGTCCTGATTTTTCCAATGCCGATTTTTTTGTTGCAGGAGGAAGCCAGATTACAGTAGTATTGCCGGAAAGTATTACTAATACAGTACTCAACATTACAAATGAGGCAGGAGGGCCATGGTCTGATAATTCACAGATATATGCGCCTGCAGCCGCTCCCGGATTAGATTTTCATGCTATATCCAGTAATGGTTCTGAGCTTGATTTTACAGCCGGAGAAGAAATATTGCTTTTTACTTTTACTCTACCGGAAACCTGTTGCGCTCCCGGTGTGAGGCTTTTTAATAACGGCAGCGATCCCGATTCATCTGCTCCGGGGATGGAAGGCGGTGATTTTAATAATTACTTTGCTGATGCCTTCTTCTTTATAGATTATTATGAAACGAATTATAATAACGCTATAACTATAGATCCGCCCACAGGCAGTGCTTCACAGGAATTTTGTGCAATAGACAGTCCTACAGTAGCTGATCTTGTTACAAATGAAACAGGTGTAACATGGTATGATGCTGCAACAAATGGTAACATAATAGCACCATCTGCATCATTGACAGATGGGACGGTATATTATGGAGCTTTACAGCCGGGAACCTGCGCTAGCGGTGTAAGGCTGGCAGTAACTGTTACCGTTAATGATGCAGTTGCCCCTACAGGAGAAACTACCCAAAGTTTTTGTGTTATTGATAGCCCAACAGTGGCAGATTTAGATGCAGATGGTGGTACGGTTACATGGTATGATGCCCCATCCGGGGGAAACCCTGTAACATCGGGAACTACATTGGTTGATGGTAATACCTACTATGGTTCCTTAAGCAGTGGAAGTTGCGAAAGCTCTGTAAGGCTGGCAGTCACAGTTGATGTTAATGATGCGCCAACACCTACAGGAGATGCTTCTCAGGATTTTTGTGTTATAAATAATCCTACAGTTGATGATCTTGAAGCAGATCAGACCAATGTAACATGGTATGATGCAGCTACAGGTGGTTCAATAGTATCCGGAGGTACAGGTTTAGCTGGTGAAACTATATATTATGGATCTCTAACCAATGGCAGTTGCGAAAGTTCTGTAAGGTTTGCAGTAACTGTAAATATTAACGATGCCGCAACACCTACAGGAGATGCCTCACAGGACTTTTGTGCTATAGATAATCCTACAGTAAGTGACATTGTTACTGTTGAGCCTGCTGTCACCTGGTATAATGCAGCTACAGGAGGCAGTATAGTTTCGGGTAATACATCTCTACTTGATGGTGCTGCCTATTATGGCTCTTTAACAAGCGGAAGCTGTGCCAGCTCTGTAAGGCTTGCTGTAACAGTTAATGTTGGTGATGCCGCTGCTCCCACGGGAGATACAAATCAGGAATTTTGTGCGGTAGACAATCCTACTGTAAGCGATATAGTAACTGTAGAAAATAGTGTTGTGTGGTATGATGCTCCTACGGGAGGTAATATTGTTGATGTTTCAGAGTCATTAATAAATAATGAGGTCTATTACGGTAGCCAGGTTATAGGAAGCTGCTCCAGTTCGGTTAGGCTTGCTGTAACTGTAACTATAAATGATGCAGCCACTCCTACGGGTGCGGCTAGTCAAAGTTTTTGTGCTATTAGTAATCCAACAGTAAATAACCTTACTGCAGGAGGCGGGACTGTAACATGGTATAATGCTGCCACAGGAGGGAGTATTCTTGCAGGTACAACACCACTTGCAGAAGGTGAAACCTATTATGGGTCTCTAACAAGCGGAGAATGTACAAGCTCTGTAAGGCTGGCGGTAACAGTAACTATAGATGATGCAGCCACTCCTACGGGGGATACATCACAGGACTTTTGTGAAATTGATAATCCCACAGTTAACGACCTTATTGTAAACGAAAGTCCGGTAACGTGGTACAATGCTGCTACAGGGGGCAGCTCTGTCTCCGGAAGTACGGCTCTTAATGATGGTGAAACGTATTATGCCTCTATAACAGACGGTGATTCCGGGTGTGCGAGTTCAGTTAGGCTTGCAGTGACTGTGAATATTAATGACACATCTCCACCTACAGGCGATGCAGTACAGGATTTTTGCGCTATAGACAGCCCAACAGTTAGCGACATTATTACAAACGAAAATTCTGTAACCTGGTATGATGCTGCCGCAGGGGGCAGTATAGTTTCAGGGAGTACAGCACTTATTGACGGTACAACATATTATGGCTCTTTAACAGGCGGCAGTTGTGAAAGTGCAACACGCCTGGCTGTAACAGTAAATATAAACGATACAGTAGCACCTACAACTACAGATGATACCCAGGAATTTTGCAGCTATGCTAATCCTACACTTTCCGATATTGAGGTAAATGAAAATAATATAACATGGTATGCTGGTGCATCGGGAGGGTCAGCACTGCCATTGGGAACTACACTTGTAAATAATACTACATATTATGCATCTGCTACAGATGTAACAACCGGATGTGAAAGTACTTCAAGACTTCCGGTAACGGTAACGCTTACAGATGTTTGCGATGTAACCCTTAATGTTAAGGTAATGTTGCAGGGACCTCTTTTGGGCACTGTAGATAATCTTATGCGTGATAATTTAAGGGCATTAGGACTTATACCGCTTGAACAGCCTTACAGTGACTCGGTAAACGCACGATATACACAGGTAGATAATGCCGGAAGTGAAGTTACTACTAATGCTGTACTAAATGCTAATGCCGGTACTGCCGATGCTGTGGTAGACTGGATATTTATAGAATTGAGAGATGCACTGGATGAGACTACAGTTATAAAAACCTTATCGGCCCTTGTACAGCGTGACGGAGACGTTATTGCGGCTAATGGCGGCAGCCTGGTTATAAGTGATCTTCCGCAGACATTTTATATTTCGGTTAAGCACCGTAATCATTTTGGAGCATTGGCAGCAAATCCTGTTACTGTTTCAGCAGGTGCCGCAACTCTTGATTTTACCACGCTTACAGGTTCAGACTTATACTCTCTTCCCGGATATGATCCTGATGTTTCTATGATAACTGTAAATGGAACTATGGCTTTATATGCAGGTAATGCAAACTATGATGTAAGGATAAAATATGACGGGGTAGGGAATGACAGGCAAACAATGGGGAGCCAGGTACTTAACGATCCTGCCAATAGTGGAAACGTGCTGAATTTTGCCAATACCACAGGCTATTATTCAGGAGATGTAAACATGGACGGCAGGGTACTATATGACGGATCTAATAATGACAGGGCAATACTACAAAACATAGTGATTAATTACCCTGAAAATACAAGCGACTTAAACAACTTTAATAATATGATAGAACAAATCCCCCAATAAAATGGAGTATGTAACGCCATTTTATGCAAAACTTATTTTTAATTATATACTAATAGCGTATGAGAAGTTTTATACTTAAAATATTCTTGCTCGGAGGAATGTTGATTTCCACGCAGTGTTTGTATCCGCAGCAAATAGATCTTACTCTTAAATACATTTCTGCTCAAAACAGGTATGAAGTGTATGCCCGTCCTGATTTTACACAGGATGATTTCTTCCTTTCGGGAGGAAGCCAGATTACCGTTGTCCTGCCTGCGTCCATAAATGATGCTTCGCTGTCGGTTACCACAGCGGCCGGAGGGCCTTGGTCTGACAACTCACAGGTGTATGCACCTGCAGCAGATTCACAAAGTGATTATCATGGAATTGCAACAAACGGTTCTACTGTAAATCTTGTTGCAGGAAATGAATTGCTGCTGTTTAGCTTTACATTGGCTCCGGGCTGTGTTAATGATGTAAGATTATATAACAATACTATAGACCCCGGGCCTGCTGATCCCGGTATGAACGGGGCTGATTTCGCAATTTATGTGGGTAATGTTTTTGACCTTCAGGACTATTATGGAGTGAATTATAATAATTCAGGCACTTCTTGCGGTATAGTGGATAATGATATGGATGGAGTAGCTGAAGATACCGATCCGGATGATAATAATCCTTGTGTCCCAAACCCGAATTTTGCAAACTGCGATCAGGATAGTGATGGTTTAAACAACTCTGAAGAGGCGCTTATAGGAACTGACCCAACTATCGCTGATACTGATGGAGACGGTATAAATGATGGTGATGAAGTAACCGGAGGGAGTAATCCCCTGGACCCATGCAGTCCTGTGCCAACAGGTGGCTGCGCTACGGATGCCGATAATGATGGCGAACCGGCGGGTACCGATCCGGATGACAACAACCCTTGTGTACCAAATGCCTCGGCAGGTACCTGCGATCAGGACAGTGACGGACTTACCAATAACCAGGAAGCTGTAATAGGTACAGATCCTACCATAGCCGACACTGATGGAGATGCCATAAATGATGGCAGCGAGGTTAACAACAGTACAGACCCGCTGAGTCCTTGCAGCCCTAATCTTAATTTCCCGACATGTGATCGTGATAATGATGGGCTTACCAATGCTCAGGAAGCAACATTTGGCACTAATGCCTTATTAGCTGATACAGATGGTGATGGTATACTGGATGGAGATGAGGTAACCAATGCTACAGATCCTTTAAATCCGTGTGATCCAAATGTAAATGCCGGCCCTTGTGATCAGGATAGTGACGGTCTAACAAATACTCAGGAAGCATCTTTAGGTACCGGCCCGGCAAACCCGGATAGTGATGGAGATAGCATAAATGATGGTGATGAGGTAACTGCGGGAAGTAATCCGCTAAATCCATGCGATCCTAACCCATCAAGTCCTGCCTGTACTGTAAATCCTTCTGTAGATTTTACAATAAGGTTTGATGCGGCAACCTGCACGTTTGAGGTATATGCGTTGCCAAATTTTACAGCAACAGACTTTTTTGTTGCCTCAGGTAGCCAGATAGCTATTGTACTCCCTTCTACGGTAGATGACGCCCCTTTAGTTATAACAAGTGTAAATGGTGGTTTGTGGCTGGACAGTTCTCAGGTATTTGCGCCTGCTGCAGATACTGCAAACGATTTTCATGCCATTTCTACTGATGGTTCCGGTTTTGACTTTGTTGAGGGTGAGGAGCTGCTTCTATTTACATTTGTACTTCCAAATAACACCTGCTGTGCAGAAGGCACCAGGCTGTTTAATAATGATACTGACCCTCAGTCAGACGAGCCCGGCATGGCCAATGGTGATTTTAATAATTACTTTGCAGATGTATTTGTACTGGACGATTATTATAATGATAATTATGAAAATAATGGTATTGTATGCGACCCTTGCTTAATAAATCCAGTGGCTACGCCTACGACTACAGATGACACACAGGATTTTTGTGAGGCAGATATGCCTACACTGGCAGATATTCAGGTAAATGAAACTAATATAAGATGGTATGACGCTGCTACGGCAGGAAACTTATTGCCGGATAACACTACACTTACAGACGGGGCTATATATTATGCAGCCCAGTTTGAAACAGTTAATAACTGTGAAAGTGCAACTAGGCTGGCCATAACAGTAAATGTGAACGATGCGGATACACCAACTACGACAGATACAACACAGGATTTTTGCGCAGTTGATATGCCTACAGTTTCTGATATTCAGGTAAATGAGGCGGGCGTGATTTGGTATGATGCAGTAACTGGCGGAAATATTGTGGCAGAAACCACATCTTTAACGGATGGTTCTGTATACTATGCTTCACTTACTGATGCTGTTTCGGGCTGTGAAAGCAGTGTAAGGCTTGCTGTTACAGTAAATGTTGATGACGCACCAACACCTACAACTACAGATACTACACAGGATTTCTGTTTAGCAGATAATCCAACTTTAGCAAATATTCAGGTAAATGAAACAGGTGTTGTATGGTATGATATGGCAACAGGTGGTTCTCAAATAGTTAATGGCGCTGCCCTTGTAGACGGAGTTACCTACTATGCATCACTTACTGATGCAGTTTCGGGCTGCGAAAGCAGCGTGAGGCTTGCTATTACAGTAAATGTAGATGATGCCCCTACACCAACTACTAATGATGTAACACAGGATTTTTGTGCGGCAGATATGCCCACAGTATCCGACATTGATGTGAACGAAACAGGGGTAATATGGTATAACGCTGCAGCAGGCGGTGCGGTAGTAGCCGGCACAACCCCACTTGTCGACGGTACAACCTACTATGCATCGCTTACTGATGCTGCTTCGGGCTGTGAAAGTAGTGTAAGGCTTGCAGTAACTGTAAGTGTGGGAGACGCCCCTACGCCAACCACTACCGATACTACCCAGGATTTTTGTGAAGTTGATATGCCAACAGTAGCAGATATACAGGTAAACGAAACAGGAGTTGTTTGGTATACTGCGGCAACAGGCGGCACTTTACTGGCGGGTACTACCGCCTTAACAGACGGGACTACTTACTACGGAAGCATTATGCTTGGAAGCTGCGAAAGCTCTGTAAGGTTAGCAGTTACAATAAATGTAGATGACGCTGCCACACCAACTACTACGGATACTACTCAGGATTTTTGCGCGGCAGATATGCCAACAGTCGCAGATATTCAGGTAAATGAAGCAGGAGTAACCTGGTATGATGCCGCAACCGGAGGTACTGTTGTAGCTGAAACCACAATGCTTTCGGATGATTCAACATATTACGCATCACTTACAGATGCAGGTTCAGGTTGCGAAAGTTCTGTGAGGCTTGCAGTTACAGTAAATATTGATGATGCGACTACACCAACCACAACAGATGATACTCAGGATTTCTGTGCAGTGGATATGCCAACGGTAGCTGATATTCAGGTGAATGAATCCGGGGTAACCTGGTATGATGCCGCAACCGGAGGCGCTGTTGTTGCTGAAACCACAATGCTTACAGATGGTTCAACATATTATGCATCGCTTACCGATGCGGCCTCAGGCTGTGAAAGTTCTGTAAGGTTAGCAATAACTATAAATATAGATGATGCGGCAACACCAACTACTACAGATACCACTCAGGATTTCTGTGCAGTGGATATGCCAACGGTAGCTGATATTCAGGTGAATG
>CAMPIZ010000079.1 GCA_946886675.1 uncultured Flavobacterium sp. | reverse complement strand
GGTTATAAATATAGATGCGAAACTGATGGACCGCATCAACGAACTGCTGAGCCACTACCCTGCCGATAAGAAAAAATCTGCTTTACTGCCTGTACTTCACGAAGTTCAGGACGCTCATGACAACTGGCTGAGCATAGACCTTCAGGATAAAGTGGCCGAAATACTGGATATTAAGCCTATTGAGGTTTATGAAGTAGTTTCGTTTTACACCATGTTTAATCAAAAACCTATAGGCAAATACATGTTTGAGTTTTGCAGGACTTCATGCTGTGCCGTTCGTGGTGCCGAAGACCTGATGGACTACACCTGCAACAAACTGGGTATAAAAGAAGGTGAGACCACTCCAGACGGGATGTTTACCGTTGTGGGGGTTGAATGCCTGGGGGCATGTGGTTATGCACCTATGATGCAGTTGGGCGACTATTATAAAGAGCATCTTACCAAAGAAAAGGTAGATACCTTAATAGACGAATGCAGGGAAGGCAAAATTAATTTACACTAAGGACCATTATACTGAGTAACAATGGCAAGAAAGATATTATTAGAACACGCAAATATACCGGGGATAAAAACCTATGATGTATATCGCCAGCACGGGGGCTACCGCTCTGTAGAAAAAGCCCTGAAAAGCATGACTCCTGATGAGATAGTTGAAGAAGTAAAAACTTCGGGCTTAAGGGGTCGTGGAGGCGCAGGTTTCCCAACCGGTATGAAATGGAGTTTTATCGACAAGAAATCAGGTAAGCCAAGACACCTGGTGTGCAATGCAGATGAGTCGGAACCGGGTACGTTTAAAGACCGTTTCCTTATGGAGTACATCCCTCACCTGCTTATCGAAGGTATGATTACCTCCAGCTATGCACTGGGCTGCAACCTGTCTTACATATATATACGCGGTGAGTATATGTGGGTTTACCGCATATTGGAAAAAGCGATTAAAGAAGCTTATGCGGCCGGATGGCTGGGTAAAAACATAATGGGTACAGGCTGGGATCTTGACCTGCATGTTCACTGTGGTGCAGGTGCTTATATATGTGGCGAGGAAACTGCCCTTATAGAATCACTTGAAGGAAAAAGGGGTAACCCGAGGATAAAACCACCATTCCCTGCGGTAAGTGGTTTATGGGCAAACCCTACAGTAGTAAATAATGTAGAGTCTATAGCTGCTGTGCCATGGATTGTAAACAATACCGGAGAAGAGTATGCAAAAATAGGTATTGGGCGTTCTACAGGAACAAAATTAATATCGGCATCAGGACATATAAAAAATCCTGGTGTGTATGAAATAGAATTAGGCCTAAGCGTTGATGAGTTCATGAACTCTGATGAATATTTAGGTGGAATGATAGACGACAGGCCACTTAAGGCATTAGTGCCCGGAGGATCATCTGTACCTATCCTTCCTGCATATCTTATTTATAAAAATGCAGAAGGCGGCGACAGGCTAATGAGCTACGAATCGCTTAGTGAAGGAGGTTTTGCAACAGGATCGATGCTGGGTTCAGGTGGTTTTATAGTATATAACGACACTACCTGTATAGTGCGCAACACATGGAACTTTTCACGATTTTACCACCATGAGAGCTGCGGGCAGTGTTCGCCATGCCGCGAAGGTACAGGGTGGATGGAAAAAGTACTTCACAGGATAGAAAACGGCCACGGCCGAGAAGAAGATATAGAATTGCTTTGGGATATCCAGAGAAAAATTGAGGGTAACACAATATGCCCGCTTGGTGATGCTGCGGCATGGCCGGTGGCAGCTGCTATCCGCCACTTTAGGGAAGAGTTTGAATATCACGTTCGTTTCCCTGAAAAAGTTAAGAACAGAGACCACTTTGTTGCAGAGCCTTTTGAAAAAGTAAGGCATCTGGTAGCAAAACAGGAAATATAACTGAGTTATTAAGCTAAAGTCGAAAGTAAAAAGTACCAGTAAACTTTCAAAGCAAAGGATTAAAAAATGAAAGTAACAATAGACGGTCAGGAAATAAATGTAGAACCGGGGACCACCATCCTGCAGGCTGCAAGAATGATAGGCGGCGAATCTGTTCCGCCGGCAATGTGCTATTACTCCAAACTGAAAGGAAGCGGGGGTAAATGCCGTTGTTGCCTTGTAGAGGTTTCTAAAGGTAGTGAAGCAGATCCAAGGCCTATGCCTAAGCTTATGGCTTCGTGCGTAACCGGCGTAATGGATGGCATGGAAGTGAAAAGTATTTCTTCTGAAAGGGTTCTTGACGCAAGAAAATCGGTAACAGAGTTCCTGCTTATAAACCACCCGCTGGATTGCCCTATTTGTGACCAGGCCGGTGAGTGTGACCTGCAAAACCTTAGCTTTAAGCATGGTTCTGCAAAAACACGCTATATAGAAGACAGAAGAAGGTTTGAGCCGGAAGACATAGGAGACAAGATACAGCTTCACATGAATCGTTGTATTTTGTGCTACCGCTGTGTAATGACTGCAGACCAACTTACAGATAATAGGGTGCACGGTGTTGTAAACAGAGGTGACCATTCACAAATATCAACATGTATTTCTAAGGCTATAGATAATGAGTTTTCAGGAAACATGATCGATGTTTGCCCTGTAGGTGCGCTTACCGACAAAACTTTCCGCTTTAAGCAAAGAGTATGGTTTAACAAGCCCTACAATGCACACAGGGATTGTGACAAATGCTGTGGTAAAACTACTCTATGGATGTTTGGCAATGAAATACAAAGGGTTACAGCCCGTAAAGATGAATATCATGAAGTAGAAGAATTCATTTGTAATGAGTGCCGTTTTGACCATAAAGATGTAAACGACTGGGTAATTGAAGGACCAAGGAAGTTTGAAAAGGATTCTGTTATCAATCAGAACAACTATACAAGGCAGATTGAGCCGGTTAAGATTGAAACAGAAAAGAACATCCTGTTAGGAAGGGATAAAGACAGAAAAAAAATAAGTATGCCTGCAGTTCCGCTTAAGGAAGGCGAGAAAAAGGTATTTAAAGAAGGTAACGTATAGATATGGAACAGTCAATAATTATAGAAAAAGGTATTTTTATAGTTATCATTTTTGCCATAACAATGCTTATGGCTATGTATGCTACACTTGCCGAAAGAAAAATTGCGGCCTGGCTACAGGACCGTATAGGGCCTAACCGTGCCGGTAAAGGAGGTATCCTCCAGCAACTGGCAGACGGTTTATAACTTTTCTCCAAAGAGGAGTTTTTCCCTAATAAACCAAACAAATTTCTGTTTATAGCAGGACCTGCCATATCTATGAGTACCGCCCTTATGACAAGTGCTGTAATCCCATGGGGTGACAAGCTGCATCTTTTTGGCCGCGACATTATCCTTCAGGCCACAGATATTGATGTGGCAATGCTTTATATCTTCAGTGTATTGTCTGTAGGTGTATATGGCATTATGATAGGCGGATGGGCATCAAACAATAAGTTCTCGCTTATGAGTGCCATGCGTGCTTCTTCGCAAATGATTTCTTATGAAGTTGCTATGGGGCTTTCCATCATTGCCCTTATAATGATGACAGGTACTCTTAGCCTTCGTGAAATATCTGCTCAGCAAAGCGGTATGAACTGGAATGTGTTTTATCAGCCAGTAGGTTTCCTTATATTCCTTGTATGTTCGTTTGCAGAAACAAACCGTACCCCGTTTGACCTTGCTGAATGTGAGGCAGAGCTTATAGGCGGTTACCATACGGAGTATTCATCCATGAAAATGGGCTTTTACCTGTTTGCAGAATATGCAAGTATGTTTATATCCTCTACTATTCTTGCCGTGCTTTACTTTGGAGGGTATAACTATCCGGGTATGGACTGGATAGAGGCAAACTGGGGGGTAAACCTTGCAAACATATTAGGTATTATAGTACTGTTTGCCAAGCTATGCTTCTTTATATTCTTCTACATGTGGGTACGCTGGACAATTCCAAGATTTAGATATGACCAGTTAATGCGCCTGGGATGGCAGATGCTTATTCCGATTGCCATTGCAAACATTGTAGTAACAGGAGTAGTAATGCTTCTTGTAGAGTAAGGCTGAAAAGATTAATCGAATACCCTGTAACCGGGTTAAAAAATATTAGAAATGTCAATAGAAACCATATCATTATCGGGTAGAAAAAAAGAGGTTTCCAACAAAAAGATGACTTTTTGGGAAAGCCTTTACCTTGTGGCGATAGCGAAAGGATTATTTATCACCATCCGGCATTTATTTAAGAGAAAGGTAACCATAAAATATCCTGAGCAAACGCGTGAGCTAAGCCCGGTATACAGAGGCCAGCACATGCTTATGCGTGATGAGGAAGGAAGAGAGCGTTGTACAGCCTGTGGCCTTTGTGCTTTATCCTGCCCTGCCGAAGCCATTACCATGAAAGCAGAGGAAAGAAAACCGGACGAAATGCACCTGTACAGGGAAGAAAAATATGCTTCTATATATGAGATAAACATGCTTCGCTGCATATTTTGCGGACTTTGTGAAGAGGCCTGCCCTAAACAGGCTATTTACCTTACCAAATCAAGGGTAATGGTTAAGCCAAACAGCGACAGGGAAGATTTTATCTACGGAAAAGACAAACTGGTTATGCCTCTTGATATGGCTATAAAGAACACTGAAAAACTGAAACAGGCTAATTAATATGCTTACATTATTTTATATTTTATCGGCCATTACACTTGCAACAGCGTTTTTGACAATCTTAAGCAAAAACCCTATTCACAGTGCTATCTATCTTGTACTTTGCTTCTTTTCTATAGCGGGGCATTATTTAATGTTTAATGCTCAGTTCCTAGCCATTGTACATATTATAGTTTATTCGGGAGCCATCATGATCCTGATGCTCTTTACCATAATGCTTATGAACCTTAATAAAGAGGATGAGCAAAACAAATCATTGTTGACACGTATTGCCGCAGCGCTGGCTTTTTGCCTTGTGGCATTTGTACTACTGGCCACATTTATAAAGGCTCAGCCTGTTATTAACGAATACCGTGTTTCGGGAGAGGACTACCAGTCTATTAAAGTTTTAGGACAGGTATTGCTTAATGAATATATGGTTCCGTTTGAGTTTGCATCAGTATTGCTTCTTGTTTCTATGATAGGAGCGGTATTATTGTCTAAAAAAGAACACATTAACAGCTAATATGGAAAATATACTACAACAGATAGGTATAGAGAACTACATTTATCTTTCATCATTATTGTTTTGTATAGGCGTGTTTGGGGTTCTTTACAGAAGAAATGCAATCGTTATGTTCATGTCTATAGAAATTATGCTTAACGCCGTAAACCTGTTACTGGTTGCTTTTTCAACCTACCATCAGGATGCTGCAGGGCAGGTATTTGTGTTTTTCTCTATGGCGGTTGCCGCTGCAGAAGTTGCCGTAGGCCTTGCTATACTTGTAGCCGTTTACAGAAACCTGACCAATATTGATATAGACAATTTAAAAAAATTAAAAGGATAACGCCTAATGGAGACTAATTTGGCATTACTATTACTTCTCGCCCCTTTTATAGGGTTTTTAATCAACGTATTTGCAGGAAAAAAACTGGGTCGCAGTAGTTCGGGCTTTTTAGGCACGGCAGCTGTAGCGGTTTCATTTGCAGTCACACTTTACTTTTTTATACAGGTAAACAGCACAAAAGTGCCCGTTATGATAAACCTGTTTGAGTGGATGGAGCTGGCTAACTTTAAAGTTAATTTTGCTTTCCAGCTTGACCAGCTTTCATTGTTATGGTTAATGTTTGTTACCGGTATTGGTACACTTATACACATGTACTCCATCAGCTATATGCATGATGATGAAAACATCCACAAGTTTTTTGCCTACCTAAACCTGTTTGTGTTCTTTATGCTTATTCTTGTAATGGGCAGTAACCTGCTTATTATGTTTATAGGATGGGAAGGCGTAGGTTTATGTTCTTACCTGCTTATCGGTTTCTGGTATAAAAACCAGGACTTTAACGATGCTGCAAAAAAGGCGTTTATTATGAACCGTATAGGTGACCTTGGTTTCCTTATAGGTATATTTATCCTTGGTTATTTATTCCACTCTTTAGATTATACAAGCATCAGAGCTGCTATAGAGTCTGGCGCTGAAATAGATGGCACCTGGCTTACAATAGCAACACTTTGCCTATTTATAGGTGCGTGCGGTAAAAGCGCCCAGATACCTTTATACACATGGTTACCCGATGCAATGGCAGGACCAACACCGGTATCAGCGCTTATTCACGCTGCAACCATGGTAACAGCAGGTATATTCATGGTAACAAGGTTGAATTTTGTTTTTAACCTTACCCCTGATGTTCAGGAAATTATAGCTATAGTAGGTGCTGTAACCTCTCTTGTAGCAGCATCAATAGGCCTTGTGCAAAATGACATTAAAAAAGTGCTGGCATATTCTACAGTTTCGCAGCTGGGTCTTATGTTTCTTGCCCTTGGTTTTGGTGCTTATGAAATAGCCGTATTCCATGTAATAACACATGCTTTCTTTAAAGCATGCCTTTTCCTTGGTTCAGGTTCTGTAATCCATGCCATGCATGGTGAGCAGGACATGCGATATATGGGCGGCCTTAAAAATGTAATGAAAATAACATTTGCCACTTTCCTTATATCTTCACTGGCTATATCGGGGCTTCCACCATTCTCAGGTTTCTTTTCAAAAGATGAGATCCTTATGACGGCATTTCACCACAACAAGCCTTTATGGGTTATAGGGTCTCTTGCGTCAATAATGACTGCTTTCTATATGTTCAGGCTGTTATACCTTACTTTCTATAAAGATTTCAGGGGTACAGAAGAGCAGAAGCACCATTTGCACGAGTCTCCGGGATTAATAACTTTCCCTTTAATTGTACTGGCTATACTTGCGCTTGTGGGCGGGGTTATAAGTTTACCGGGAAGCAGCTGGCTAAACGAATATCTTGCTCCGGTTATGGCTTCTCCGGCACAGCACCACCATTTAGGCACTACAGAATATATGCTTATGGGAGTTGCGGTAATAGGAGCTCTTATAGGTATAGGGGTTGCTTATGCAAAATATATTAAGCAATCGGCTGTACCGCCTCAGGACAGTGAGATAACCGGATTTTCAAAAATATTATAC
>CAMPIZ010000078.1 GCA_946886675.1 uncultured Flavobacterium sp. | reverse complement strand
CTTATAGCCTACCAGATAATATCTTTTCTTATAATTGTATTTATACTTTATTCTTTTACTCAGTTTGACAGAAGTGTAGGACAAAACAAACAGACGCTTTTTACTCTTGGATTGCTGCTTATTACCTATATCCCTAAAATGCTTATTGTAGTGTTTATGCTGGGGGAAGACATCTTTAGGTTTATTGGCGGATTGATGCGTGAGTTTCTGGGTAACAGCAACGAGTCGTTCCTGGCAGACCGGCGCAGGTTTGTAAGCCAGGCAGCACTTGCGGTTGCAGCTATACCTTTCCTGTCGCTATTATATGGAATGACAAAAGGGAAATATAATTTTAAGGTTATTAAACAAACGGTTTATTTTCCTGATTTGCCAGATAGTTTTGATGGCACTACCATTACCCATATATCCGACATACACAGTGGAAGTTTTGATAATCATCATGAGATTGAATATGCTATAGACCTGATTAATGAGCAAAAATCAGATATAGTATTATTTACAGGAGATATAGTAAATACCCACGCCGAAGAGATGCATCCGTGGATTGAAACCTTTCGTAAAATTGAAAAACCTGTGTTAGGTAAATTCTCAGTATTAGGAAACCATGATTATGGTGAATATGTTACCTGGCCTTCACAAAAGGCAAAAGACGAAAACTTTACCGCTATTAAAGACCTGCACAGGCAGATTGATTTTAAGTTGCTGCTTAATGAAAATGTAAGGATTAAAAAAGGCAATGATGAGATAGCACTGGTTGGGGTAGAGAACTGGGGGCACAACTTTAAAAAAGCAGGCGACCTTGTTAAAGCATCAGAAGGGTTAAGGCAGGAAGACTTTAAAATACTTATGAGCCATGACCCGTCTCATTGGGAGTATGAGGTTAAAAACAATGCAGCCAATTATCATTTAACATTAAGCGGGCATACACATGGCCTGCAGTTTGGTATAGAGATACCTGGCTTTGTAAAGTGGAGCCCGGTGCAGTATGTATACAAACAATGGGCGGGGCTGTATGAAAACCTTGGCCGTTATGTATATGTAAACCGCGGATTTGGGTTTCATGCTTACCCGGGCAGGGTAGGGATTTGGCCTGAAATTACTGTTATAGAACTAAAAAAAGGTTCAAACGTATCGTGATTGGCTAAAAATGTTATATTTGTATAAATTTATCTGGAAATAAAGGTTTTGAAGTCGGTTTAAATTTTATTTTATGTCAAAATTCGGAGAACTTATAAGCTCCCAGGTGCCTGTACTGATTGATTTTTATACGGAGTGGAATGAGCCTTCTGTTTCGATGCATCCTGTTATTAGAGATGTAGCTGCGGCACTGGGTGACAGGGCCAAAGTAATAAAGATTGATGTGGATAAAAACCAGGAACTGGCTGATGCCTTGCGGATTAAGGGGCTTCCTACACTTATGATATATAAGGATGGGCAAATGGTATGGAGACAATCCGGTGAACTGGATGCTAATACTATAATTGGCCTGGTACAGGAACACTACTAATCTATTGTCCCAAAAGTAAAATTATTATCCTTTAAGTATTCTATAGCTTTGGGCAGAGCATATTCAAGGTTTTGAAATGCTTTTACACTATCGTGAAATATAATCACGCTTCCTTCCCTTGTGTTTTTGGTAACGTTTTGCAGGCATCTTTGCGGTGTTATGCTTTTATCAAAATCAGCACTTAACACATCCCACATAATTATTTTATATCCCATATTGCGTATTGTTGCTGCCTGCCTGCGTTTTATCTTTCCATAGGGTGGGCGAAAAAGCTTTTTGGCTCCAATGCCATCCGAATGTTTAATTATTGAGTCCTCACAAGCTATGAAGTTTTCCATATAAGCGGTATTAACTGTTTTCCAGCCGTTAACATGGTTAAAGGTGTGATTTGCAACCGTGTGCCCTTCTTTAATTACTTTTTTAAAAATCTCCGGATGTTTTTCAATATTGTTTCCTATACAAAAAAAGGTAGCTTTTATGCTGTGTTGCTTCAGGGTGCTTAAAACCCATTCGGTAACCTGTGGGGTAGGGCCGTCATCAAAAGTGAGATAGACAGTTTTGTTATGGTTAGGAATGTCCCAAACATAGCCTGAAAATAGCTTTTTTATTATGCTTCCTGTCTTTACCCAGTATGGTTTCATAGAGTTTCTTAAAATGAAAATGCAGCATATAATGCTGCATTTTCAAAGATAGTTAATATTTTAAAAGGCTATTCGGCTTCCCTCTCAAACCTTTTAAACATTTCGTTATACTGATTAAAGGTCTTTCTGGAGCTTTCATAAAGTTCCATATCCTTTTCATCTTTCATTATATAAAGGAGGCTCCTGTACCGCTCAATGTCGGTTACTATGTCAATGCTCAGGTGATTTTGTTCGCTTAAGCTAAGCCCTTTGTAATAGGTGAGGTTCTCCTGGTATTTTTTAATAAGGGTATTAAGCAGACTCCTCGCTTTTTCAGGTTGTCCTGTTTGATAATATCCCGTTGCATACGGTTCAAGTAGAGTGTAATAATTAAAATACTCTACCGGCATTTTTGTCATTGCAAGGTCTATTATTTTTTTCGCTTTTTCCTGTTTACCTTCTTTAATAAGCTTTTCTGTAAGGCGTGCCAGGTTTGTACGGTATGTGATACTGTTTTTGCGGGTTTCGGGGTCATGATAAATATCCAGGCTTTCGCTGTTACCCCAATCCCATTTCATTACAATATCATACATTTTGTCAGTGTCGATATTACCCATATCAAGAGGGCTGCCGTCTTTTGGTATAGGAGTCCTTATTGGCATAAGCTTATATACCATTCCGTCAAGCTGAAGGTAATCTTTCATCCAAAGGTAATCATCGTCACCAAAGCTTCCGCCTGTAAAGTAAATTGGCCTTTCCCAGTTGTTATTATATACAAGATCAAGCATAAGTACGCGGTTTTTGTACAGTGCATCGCCTTTAATATCTATATCTATATAAGGTACAATAGAATCATATTGTGATGGTGCAACAATATTGTTCTTTATAACAGATTCTTTGTCTACGGTAAGCCTTATTTTGTTTGTAGGATAATAGTTTATCATATGGCCGTTTCTAAGCTCAACCATAGTTCTTGGATCATCCGATTTTATAAAATCAAGGAAATCTTTTATATCAAGGCGCTTGTCTGTCCTTGGGTCAAAGAACATATAATCCCTTGTTCCCTGTACATACTGGTCGTGTGTAAAAGATATAGGCAATGGCTCCGACTCATAAGCCTTAGACTTCATTTGGTCTATGTACCAATCCGTCATAAAAAGGCTCGTGTTCACTATCCTTACATCGGTTCGGTAGCCCTCTACTTCCTGAGCGTACCACAGCGGGAATGTATCATTATCGCCTATGGTAAACAGTATGGCATTTTTATCGCACGAAGACAGATAGGCTTTTGCCATAGCCAGCGCGGTATATTTACCGGAGCGGTCGTGGTCGTCCCAGTTTTGTGAAGCCATTAATACCGGAGCAGCAAGTAGTGTAACCACTATAACTACCGGGCCGGCAATTTTTGGAGACAGATATTTTTTAATAGTATCATATATGGCATATACACCTATACCTATCCACATGGCAAATACATAGAAAGAGCCTACAAGGGCATAATCTCTTTCACGTGGTTCAAACGGCCTTTCATTAAGGTATATTTTAAGTGCAAGGCCTGTAAATAAAAACAGTGCCAGCAATACATAAAAACTCTTTAGATCTTTTGAAGCATGATAAGCAATACCGATTAAGCCAAGGATAAGTGGCAACAGGTAATAAAAATTCCTTGCCTTGTTATTAAGCTTGTCTGAAGGCAGATTGTCCTGACTTCCTAAACGGGCTTCGTCTATTGGAGTGATACCACTCATCCAGTTACCGTCCAGGTTATCATATCTTCCCTGAATATCGTTTTGGCGGCCTGCAAAATTCCACATAAAATACCTGCCATACATATAGCCAAACTGGTATTCAAACATAAACTTCATGTTGTCTGCAAAGCTTGGTTTTTCTATAATAAGGTACTTTTGATATCTCTTAAGAAACTGGTCATACTCTTCAAGGTCAACACTTCTGCTTTTATAAGCAGCCTTAAACTGGTTAACCATAGATTCCATTTCGTTACGTGCCTGAGCAAGCGCCTGGCCTATTTCCTGATCGCTCATCTGATCCAGAGGCAGGCCGTATTGCATTAGGTCCTGCGAGAAGTCATAAGCAGGGTCGATCCTGAAGTCAAGCGGACTGGTAAACCTCATGTAGTTTACATTGTGTTCTGTACTCCACATTCTTGGCATAAAACCTTTATGCCTGTCATCAGTATTCTGCTTAGCGTTTTTGTAGTTATTTACAATAACATATTCTCCTTTTTCATAATCCCTTTGATAGTTGGGTTTTTCATCAAGGTAAGGATTATCTGCGTCGAGGCCTGCATAAGAGTCTGAGAACATAGGGCCGTAAAACAGTTTTTGTTCACCATACTGTTCACGGTTATAGTAAGCCAATACCTCTGCCGCATCCGAAGGCCTGTTCTCATTAATAACCACATTGGCATTGGCGCGGATAGGCAGCATCATCCAGGTGGAGAAACCTATAAGTATAAAAAGTGTGCACAGTAATATAGTATTAAAAAGTGCGTGGCCTTTTTTTCTAGTATAACCCAGTGTAAAATAAAAGAAAGCTATTATAGCCAGAAGAACAAAAATAGTACCTGAGTTAAATGGCAGCCCCAGGGTGTTTACCATAAATATTTCGGTTTTCCCGAACAACGCCAGAGTATATGGCAATAGTAATTTAAAAATAAATAAAAGTACGGCTACAATGGCCACATTAGCAATTATAAAGTTCTTAACGGTTACTTTTTCATAATTTTTGAAGTAGTAAATAAAACCTATAGCAGGTATGGCCAGAAGTGCCATAAAGTGTACACCGAACGAAAGTCCTACTACTAATGATATTATAAGAAGCCACCTGTTGCCACGGGGTGTGTGTAAATCCTGCTCCCAGCGAAGGCCAAGCCAGAATAGCAGTGCGATAAACAACGATGCCATTGCATAAACTTCTGCTTCTGCTGCGTTAAACCAAAAGCTGTCGCTAAAGGTAAAGGCAAGTGAGCCCACAGCAGCACTGCCCAGGATGGCTATTGCGTTGGCATTATTAATCTCTGAAAATTTCCCAATCAGGGTGCGCATAAGTATTGTAAGCGACCAGAACATGAAAAGGATAGTAAAGGCACTGGAAAATACAGATACCATATTTACCATTAGTGCAATTTTATCCGGCCCTGTGGCAAACATTGCAAAAAATGCTCCAACCATCTGGAACAAAGGTGCTCCCGGCGGGTGGCCCACTTCCAGTTTTGCAGCTGTAGCTATATATTCGCCACAATCCCAAAAGCTAAGGGTAGGTTCTACGGTTAATGAATAAACTGTAAGAGCGACGGCAAAAACCGACCAACCTAAAATGGTATTCCATTTTTTAAAGTCGAATGTTATCATGTAGAATGAGAATTCCGGATTATATATGCAAAGAAACTATTTTTTATTTAAAGGTTGGATAAATACAAATAATTTTAATAGTACTGTAATGCAAAGCGGCAACAATATTGTTACCGCTTTTATAAGTGTTATCCGTTTTCTTCCATAAACCGGTCCAACAATTTATAATATTTGTCAAATTCCTGCATTTGCTGCTCATAGAATTGGGTGTCACCATTTGCCTTTATCATAAGCAGGAAGTTATGGTATCCTTCTATATCTCCAGAAATATCTACAGAATTGTAAAAAGTAATATTGTCCTGATATCTCTGTATAAGTTCTTTTGCCAGGTGTCTTGCTTTTTCTTTCTCACCTACTTTATAATAGCCTTCGGCAAATGGTTCTGACATATAAAAGTAACCATAATATTTTACAGGCAGTTTCTCGGTAGCCAGGTCTAATATTACTTTGGCTTTTGTTGTTTTACCTTCCTCAATAAGCGTATCAGCAAGGCGTGACAGGTTTTTGCGGTAAGTTATACTGTTTCTCCTTGTCTCCGGATCATGATAAATATCAGGACTATTACTGCTGCCCCAGTCCCATCTCATAACGGTGTCATACATTTTTTTAGAATCAATATAGCCTATGTCTATAGGCTTGTTCTGTGGTACCGCTGTTTTTACAGGAATAAATTTATATGTCATTCCGTCGAGTTGTAAATAATCCTTTAGCCACAGGTAATCTTCATCTTTTGGAGATCCTCCCGTAAAATAAATTGGCCTTTCCCAATTGTTATTGTTTATAATATCGAGCATAACAAGCTGATGCTTAAATAGCGCTTCCTTAGGTAAATCAATATCTATATAAGGTACTATGGAGTCATATAGCTCAGGGGATACTACCTTGTTCCTAATTACCGCTTCCCTGTCTACAGGGATTCGTATTTTGTTTGTAGGATAGTAGTTCACCTTGTGTCCGTTGTTAAGTTCCACTTTAGTGCGCTCGTCATCGGAAGTTACAAAAGCCATAAAATCACTAATATCAACCCGGGTGTCAGTAGAAGGGGCATATAATACAAAATCACGGGTGCCTGCTACATACTGGTTATGAGCAAGAGATATGGGTAGGGGTGCCGATTCATATGCCTGTTTTTTCATCTGGTCTATATACCAGTCGCTTGGCAGGTAAGTAGAACAGGCTACCCTTATATCGGTACGGAAACCCTCTATCTCCTGTGCATACCATAAAGGGAAGGTGTCATTATCACCTATGGTAAACAAGATGGCGTTGGGGTCGCAGGAGTCCAGATAAGTTTTTGCCATTACTAATGCGGTGTCTTTACCCGAACGGTCGTGGTCATCCCAGTTTTGTGCACCCATAAGCAGGGGCGCTCCCAGTAAGGTTGCGCCTAAAACCAAAGGTATTGTCACTTTAGGTGTTATGTATTTTTGTAATGCATTGTACAGGGCATAAATCCCAAAGCTTATCCAGATGGCAAAAACATAAAAAGAGCCTACCAGTACATAGTCTCTTTCCCTTACTTCAAAAGGTTTTTCGTTTACAAATACTTTAAGAGCAATACTCATAAAAACAAAAAGCACTAAGAGTACATAAAAGCTCTTTGGGTTTTTTCTTGCATGGAAAACAAGCCCAATAATGCCTAATATTAAAGGAATTAAATAATAAATGTTGCGCCCTTTGTTGTTGCGCATTTCCGTAGTCAGGCTGCTCTGTGCACCAAC
>CAMPIZ010000077.1 GCA_946886675.1 uncultured Flavobacterium sp. | reverse complement strand
ATTATCAAGATCGTATATAATTGCTTTTTTTGGCATATAACAAATTTTATACAAAAATATCTCATAATAAAAATAGCTGCAAAAACTGCAGCTATCCTTAACTTAATATTATCATACAACGTTGTCGCTATTCAAAAGACTGCATTGCAACCAGTTTTTTATAAGTGCCGTCACGGGCTATAAGTTCATCATGAGTACCCTGTTCTACTATGCGTCCTTTTTGCATAACCACAATTTTGTCAGCTTTTTGTATGGTAGAAAGCCTGTGAGCAATAACTATTGAGGTACGGTTTTGCATCATGTTTTCCAGAGCCTGCTGCACTAATCTCTCACTTTCGGTATCCAATGCAGACGTAGCCTCATCCAGTATCATTATAGGAGGGTTTTTAAGTACCGCACGTGCTATGCTTAAACGCTGCTTTTGTCCTCCGGAAAGCTTATTTCCGCTATCGCCAATATTAGTATCTATTCCGTTTGGTAGGTCTTTTACAAACTCGTAGGCATTGGCAATTTTAAGAGCAGCAACAATTTCTTCATCGGTTGCATGTTCTTTGCCAAGCATAATATTATTACGGATTGTGTCATTAAACAAAATACTGTCCTGGGTAACAAGTCCCATTAATCCGCGAAGTGACTGTAAATTATAATCGCGCAGGTCGATACCATCTATCTTAATGCTGCCTTCCTGCACGTCATAAAAACGGGTAAGAAGATTGGCAATAGTACTTTTACCGCTACCTGACTGGCCTACAAGCGCAACAGTTTGTCCTTTGGGTATGGATAGGGAGAAATCCTTAAGCACATTTTCCTCTTCATAACGAAAGTTGATATTTTCTATAGTAATACTGCCTTCAAAAGTGTTTTTCTCTACAGCGTTCTTTTTGCTGGTTATAGGGTTGTGCTGTTCCAGTACTTCCATAAGCCTGTCGGCTGCAGCATTACCTTTTCTGATATCATAAGATGCTTTTGATATTGCTTTGGCCGGAGTAAGGATGTTATAAGCAAGGCCCATATAGCTTATAAACTCTGAACCTACTAAAGATTCTTCTACCAAAACCATATGGCCGCCATACCATAAAAGTATTGCAATAACCATAATACCCATAAACTCACTTAGGGGTGAGGCCAGGTTTTGCCGGTTCAGAATTTTGTTAGCAAGCGCATAGTGCCTTTCTGTAGATTCGTTAAATTTTCTCCTAAAGTATTTTTCTGATGTAAAACTTTTAATCACTTTAAGCCCGCCCAATGTTTCCTCAATTATAGAAAGAAATAGACCCTGTTCCTGCTGTGCCCTGAAAGATTGCTTTTTAAGCCGTTTACCTACCGCCGATATAACAAAACCGGACAATGGAATGAAAACAAATACAAATATTGTAAGCTTAACACTTATTGCTAGCATCATAATTATGGAAAAAATTATGGTTAGCGGCTCCTTTACAATAAGTTCCAATATTGAAAGATATGAAGACTGGACCTCGTTAACATCTGAAGCCATTCTTGCCATAACATCACCCTTACGTTTTTCTGAAAAGAAGGATAATGGCAACTCCACAATTTTTTTGTACATAGCATTTCTTAAATCCTTAAGTACACCATTTCTTAGAAAAGTTGCAAAAAACAAAGCAGCATAGTTGCATAGGTTTTTAATAAGGAAGATGCTTATTATAATAATTACCATGGTGGCCAGTGTGAATTCTACACCTTTGGCCTCGTTTGTTGTGGTAACATAGTAGCTTAAATAATTACTAAGGTAATCCTTTAGCTCTCTTAACTCTCCTGAATATACAGGTTTAATCCATAATTTTTTTGTATCGTCAAAAATTACTGATAAGATAGGGATAAGTGCAATAAAGGACAGTGTACTGAATAATGCGTACAGTATATTAAAGAATATGTTTAACGCCGCATGCTTTTTATAGGGCTTTGCAAAACGTAGGATTTTTTTAAAATTGCTCATTTAATTATATCAAATTCATCTCTTCTACAATGTCCTTTATCTTTTGGTCAAGTTGTGCTTCAACTTTTTTTGCGTCTTCAACACTTTCAAGATTTTCATTTACACTAAAGTAGAACTTAATCTTAGGTTCTGTTCCGCTTGGCCTTGCACAAATTTTTGTACCGTCTTCAAGATAATAGATAAGCACATTGGATTTTGGCAAAGATAGAGTTTCTTCTTCACCTGTAAACAGGTTTTTAGCAACAGATGACTGGTAATCCTCTACCATCACAACCCGATGTCCGTTAATTTCCTTCAGTGGATTTTCACGCAGCCCTATCATCATTTGTTTTATTTCTTCTGCACCTTCTATCCCTTTTTTTGTAAGTGATATAAGGTATTCTTTATAATAGCCATACTTTGCATAAAGTTTAATAAGTTCCTGGTAAAGTGAGCTTGCTTTTTCCTTAGCCTGTGCCGCCATTTCACAAAGCAGCAGGGTAGAGGTTACAGCATCCTTATCACGTACCCAATCGCCTACCATATAGCCAAAACTTTCTTCGCCTCCGCCAATAAATTCCAACCCCGGGAAATCTTCAATCATTTTGGCAATCCATTTAAAGCCGGTAAGCCCAACTTTACAATGAACGCCGTAAGCCGTAGCGAGTTCCATCATCATAGGAGTGGAAACTATTGTAGAGCCCACAAACTCTTTACCGGTAAGCTTATCTGCTTTTTTCCATTGTTCCAGTAAAAAGTGTGTCATCAGTATCATGGTCTGATTGCCGTTAAGCAGGGTCATGATGCCATTACCGTTACGTACTGCAACACCTAGCCTGTCGCTGTCAGGGTCTGTACCTATAACTATGTCGGCATCATTTTCATCTGCAAGGGCAATAGCCATAGCCAGCGCTTCCGGTTCTTCCGGATTAGGCGACTTAACGGTAGGGAAATTGCCATTGGGCACAGCCTGTTCTGCAACTATCTGCACATTGCTGTACCCTGCATCTTCAAGCAGGTCGGGTATAAGTTTTACAGATGTACCATGAAGCGGTGTGTAAACTATTTTAAGAGCGCTCCTTACCTCCTGTGATGTGCCAAAAGTTGCAGCGTTTATGGCCGACTGTAGGAAGGCTTTATCAATATCTTCTGCTATATATTCAATAAGGTTTTCGTTTGCATTAAAGTTTACATCTGTATACTCAAGGCTTTCTATTACCTTAATAATTTCGCCATCCTGTGGCGGTACCAACTGGCCGCCATCCTGCCAGTATACTTTATAACCGTTATATTCCGGGGGGTTGTGTGAAGCGGTAAGCACAATGCCCGCATGACAACCTAAGTGCCTTACGGCGAATGAAAGTTCCGGTGTAGGCCTTAATTCAGAAAACAAAAATACCTTAATGCCATTTGCTGAAAATACATCGGCTGTAACTTTAGCAAGAGTGTCGCTATTGTTGCGGCAGTCATAAGCAATGGCAACTTTTATTTCCTCACCCTTAAAAACATCTTTAAGGTAATTGCTAAGGCCTTGTGTAGCTTTACCAATAGTATATTTATTAATGCGGTTAGTACCCGGACCCATTATACCGCGCATACCACCCGTGCCAAATTCAAGGTTACGGTAAAAGCTGTCCTCAAGTTCTTTTGGAGAAGACGTCATCATTTCTCTCACGGCATCCTGTGTCTGGCTGTCAAAGGGTGAAGCCAGCCATACATTTACCTTTTCCAATATTGGTTTGTTGATTTCCATAGCTGTATATTTTGAAAGACACGGCTTTTGCCGTGCCTTTTTATAAAACTTCGTTTATTTTATAACGTTCTTCGTTATTTTTTGTCCGCAGTATAATTTCGCCCAAAAATCCGGCCAAAAATAGCTGGGTACCTATTATCATGGTTGCAAGCGCTATATAAAACCAAGGATTACTGGTAACCAGTATGGCTGGTTCGTTATGGTATAATTTATAAAGCTTAGTTATACCGATGTATAGAGCCGAAAATAAACCTATCAGAAACATTATTACCCCAAGGGCACCAAAAAGGTGCATGGGCCTTTTACCAAATCTTGACAGGAACCATATAGTGATAAGATCGAGAAAACCATTTATAAAACGGCTCATGCCAAATTTTGATGTGCCATATTTGCGTGCCTGGTGTATTACTACCTTTTCACCAATACGGCCAAAACCTGCATTTTTTGCCAATACAGGTATGTAACGGTGCATTTCGCCCGATACTTCAATATTTTTTACAACAATATTTCTGTAAGCCTTCAGCCCGCAGTTAAAATCGTTAAGCTTAACCCCCGATGTTTTGCGGGCAGCCCAGTTAAATAATTTGGAAGGAAGGTTTTTAGAAAGCACAGAATCATAGCGTTTCTTTTTCCACCCCGAAACCAGGTCGTACCCCTGGTTCATTACCATATTATACAGTTCCGGAATTTCATCCGGACTGTCCTGCAGGTCGGCATCCATAGTAATAATAACATCGCCCTGCGCTTTGGCAAATCCGGCATGTAATGCCTGAGATTTACCATAGTTGCGCAAAAAGCGTATGCCTTTTATATTTGGGTTTTGTGCAGCAAGCTGCTGTACTGCTGTCCAGGAACCATCTGTACTGCCGTCGTCAATAAAAATAACCTCATAAATATAATTATTGGCAGCCATTACAGTAACAATCCACTGGTGCAGCTCTGTTAAAGACTCCTCTTCATTAAGGAGTGGTATAACTATGGATAAATTCATTTACTATTCGAACTCTGGCTTATTTTTTTTCATTGCTGCAGCAACTATAAGACCAATAATGATATAAAAAAGAAGACCAAATGCATAAGATTTAAGCTGATTTAAAGGGCTGAAATTATCAGTCTCTTTCATATTTTCAACAGTTTTTCTGATGTCCTCAGTCTTGGCGCCCATACTGTTCATCATATTAACAGTCATTTCAACACTCTTATCCATTATCGTTTGCTTAACTGAAGGATCAATTATATTAAAAAGAAGGAACATAAATATTGTGCCTATTGCAGCTCCCAATGCCATCTCAATAAAGAAAACTGTAAAGGCTTCTTTAAAGCTTATAAAACCATTAAGTGCTTTTTTAGTTTGTGCAACACCAATTATCCCTATTACAAGGTTGAGAAGAAAAATCCCTATTCCTACCCATATGTTTACGAATAAACCTATATCAATAGAGTAGATAATTGTAGTTAAAAGGATAGATATAACTCCAAGAATAATTCCGAACTTAATGCCGTTCTTTTTTACTGCTTCTGTCATGGTTGTATTTTTTTGATTGGTTAAATTAATTTACAAATATAGTAAATACGGCATAATGAGTAGCGAAAAAAGTAATATCGTTACAACGAAAAAATCAAGCTATACTATTTGATATTAAAAAAATAGTTGTAATTTTGCGCTCTGAATTAAAAAGAATTAAAAACAAAAAGCTGTAAAGTGTTTACACCTTTCCACGAAAGGGAAGCCGCAAAACAGGTTGCAGCCAGAACAATAAAAATTTATCAAGATGAAAAAAGGTATTCACCCAGAGAATTACAGATTAGTTGCTTTTAAAGACATGTCTAACGACGAGGTTTTTATTACTAAATCTACAGCAGATACAAAAGAAACAATTGAAGTGGACGGAGTTGAATATCCGGTTGTGAAAATGGAGATCTCCAGAACATCACACCCTTTCTATACTGGTAAATCTAAACTTATCGATACTGCAGGACGTATCGACAAGTTCAAAAACAAATATGCTAAATTCAAAAAATAATCTGAATTTATCCAATATACAAAAGCCTTCCGTTTCGGGAGGCTTTTTTGTTTTATGCCCGCATTGTTTTGTAATGAAACTTTGTAACTTTGAGACTTTATAACTTCGAACCAAGAAAAATGAACTATATATTATTTGACGGGACAGTACGCAACGCGCTACTGCCTTTTACTTTCACCAGGCCGGTTGCCGACATACGTGTGGGAATACTTACCATACGCGAAAAGTGGGAAAAATATCTGGGGTATACCACAACTACCCTTACAGAGGAATACCTTATGGATAAATATCCTATGGTAGAGATGGAGGAAAATATAATGATAAACGCCTCTTTCCTTCCGAATGAGGTAATGGTGGAGATGGTAGAAAGCCTGGAGGAAAATCAGGCTATTTTTTGTGGTGATGAGGTTGTGGCTTTTTATACAAGAGACACTCAGGAAGAAGTTGATTTTGACACCTACGAAATTATAGAGTATACAGAAGACTGCCTTCGTATTGAAAACCCATGGGATATTTTTAAAAATAACGATGCAGCCATAAGAGAAGATTTTGAACTGCTTACCGAAGGGCGCGTATCGCTGCCCATACCGGCCAGTGTAAATACTATAGCACCCGAGAATATTTTTATAGAGGAAGGGGCAAAGCTGGAGTTTGTAACCCTTAATGCTTCAACAGGGCCTATATATATTGGCAAGAATTCTGAAATAATGGAAGGCTCTGTTATACGCGGGCCATTTGCACTGTGCGAGGAAGCTCAGGTAAAGCTGGCGACCAAAGTATATGGCGCTACAACCGTGGGCCCTCATTCCAGGATAGGAGGAGAAGTAAATAACTCCGTATTGTTTGGATATTCCAACAAAGGGCATGACGGATTTTTAGGAAACTCGGTTCTGGGTGAATGGTGTAACCTTGGCGCTGATACCAACAACTCCAATCTTAAAAATAATTATGAAGAAGTGAAACTGTGGAATTATGACAAAGAAGGCTTTGTTAAGACCGGACTTCAGTTTTGCGGGCTTATGATGGGTGACCATAGTAAATGTGGTATAAATACTATGTTTAATACGGGGACTGTGGTAGGTGTAAGCGCAAATATTTTTGGCAGCGGTTTCCCACGCAATTTTGTACCAAGTTTTTCATGGGGTGGTGCATCGGGTTTTACTACCTATATAACTAAAAAAGCATTTGAAACTGCAAAAATAGTAATGTCCAGACGTAATGTAGAGTTTACCGAACAGGATGCTGCCATAATGGAACATATATTTGAAGAAACCAAAAAATGGAGGAAAGAATAGTTTTACATATTAGTAATTTGATAATTTGAGAAGAACTAATAAATCTAAATATAGTATAGGAAGCCTGCTGTTACTGCTGGCTTTCTTTTTATATTTTGCCTGCAACGACGGGCAGCTCCCTTTTCCCGATACTATTGAGCAGACAAAAGAGCAGGCCGTATTATCAGGTAATTTTGAGGTAAAGGTTATAAGTATATGCGATGGGGATACTTTTTAAA
>CAMPIZ010000076.1 GCA_946886675.1 uncultured Flavobacterium sp. | reverse complement strand
GTACAACATTAGTAGCAAAAGCAGAAGACCTGATAAAGGATTTCCATTCCAGGTACAGTAATTTTTTAAACATTATGTGCTTGTTTTGGTTGTTATATATAAGTAAGGATTTGAACCGAAAAGTTACAATTTTTTTCCTTATATTTTAAAGGCGTATTCAGGATAGGTCTCTTCAAGATGTTTTTCGGCTTTTGCAGGAATTACAAAAAGCATTATGTACTCATACAACAGAAAGCAGACTAAAAGGGTAGACAGCAGCCATTGTTCGACTATGTGATTACCTCCTTCAAAAAAATAACGCGTGAGATGAAAAGGTATAAATACTACCGCTCCAAAGCTTCCTCCTTTATATATAATCTCCTCAAACATCCATCTTTTTCCGGTTTTCTTTACCTTTTTATTGTATTTAACGGTCATGTGAATAATTCTGAAAAAAGAAAATATAACCGCCGATGCGAAAATTACGGCATATACAATAGGGTGAAAGTAACTGTAAGATTTTACCAGTACAGATATAGTACCTATTGTAAGTATTATTCTTGGTAACTTAAAAAACTCTTTAAAATAATCCCACAGCAGTTTATTGTACTTTTTACTTAATGCAAGCTGCCTGCGCTCTACTACATCCATAAAACCGAAAACACCAAATTTTTTAAACTCAGTCTGTAATATACTTTCAAAGTTTAGTTCCGGATTTTCCTGCCACTTTTCCTCTATAGCATTAGCAAGGTGATCTACGAGCTCTGCCTGCAAGTCGTAATACGCTACAAAGTGCTTTTTAGTAAAGGCAAATAGCTGGTTTACCTCATCATCGGTTATTTTTCTTTGCTTATCCATTAAACTGCAGTTTATAGTGCTTTTTAAGCTTTAAATATGATAGGTAGGCGGCTATGGTAAAGCTTATCACAAAGGAATAATATAAAAACAGTAAAAGCACACTATCAATCATCTCGTGAACTTTTATAACCGTAACAACTATATATAATAACAGGGTTAAAACACCATGAAGCTGGTTAACTGCCGACCATGTCTTTTTTCTTAATATAAAATTACGGCGCATAAAAGTACAGCCTATTAAAGCACACATAAGATAATAAGTAATTGTAAGCCCGGCCCACATACCATCTTCAAATCCAAGTTTTCTTAATAGAAATGCGCTGCCAAAGATTACTGTAAAAATGATGAAAAATTGTGGCTTTATAAGATTAGTATATAAAATCTTAATAGCCCTGTTTCGCGCAGTTACAGAAAATTTTTTAGCAGAGCGTAACAGCTCACTTTTATTTTTTGCCATATACGATTTAAACTCATCATAAAAATCTCCTTCTCTTTCCTCAAGTGCTGTAGCAACATGATCGGTCATTTCATAACGTATATCCATATACTCCACCCCTGAATTTTTCAGGTAGTGGCCTATGAATTTTATTTGTGTTTCGGTTAACTTCATTATTAAAATTGTAAATCAGGATTTGTTTTTGGGTTTACCAGTGTCTGCATGTTCTTTATAAACTCTTCCAGTTCGGCCAGGCGGTTAACTGTTTCTTTCTCGCCCGTTTCTGTAAGCTTATAGTATTTGCGCAGCCTGTTATCCACCTTTTCCACCTCAACATCAAGCAGGCCGTCTGCCTCAAGCTTGTGCAGGGCAGGGTAAAGAGCACCTTCGGTAATGTTTAATTCTCCCTTTGTTATCTGTTTAACTTTTTGGGTAATTTCATAGCCATACATCCTGCCGTTTTTTTCCAGCAGTTTCATTATTATGGTTGTAAGGCTGCCTTTATAAAGCTGTGATTTCTTCATATTGAAAAGTTGATAGACAAATATACATAATTTTCTTATGCATAATAATTTTAGGTATTAATTTAAAGCCAATGTTTCTTTTACTTTACAGGATTATGTATTTTTGCACGAAAATTTATTGTAATGTCAACATTTCATTCACTAAAAATAAAAGATATAAAAAGGGAAACACCAGGTGCAGTATCCATTGCTTTTGAAGTTCCCGATAATTTAAAAGATGATTTTAAATTTATTGCCGGCCAGTATATTAACCTTAAAACACATTTTGAAGGCGAAGAAGTAAGAAAAGCTTACTCTATATGCTCTGCGCCAGGTGGGAGCGAGCTAAGGGTTGCCATAAAGGCTGTGAAAAACGGAGGTTTCTCTGTTTTTGCCAATGAACAGCTTGCCGTGGGCGATACAATGGAAGTAGGCGTACCGGAAGGCAAATTTGTTTTTGAACCGAAACCCGACCGCCAGCGTAACTATGCAGCTTTTGCTGCGGGCAGCGGTATTACTCCTGTTTTGTCTATTATTCAGTCGGTATTGCAAAGTGAGCCTGAAAGCACTTTTGTATTAGTATATGGTAACAAAACACCTGAAGATACTATTTTCCATGATTTCCTTCATGAACTTCAGCAAAAGTATGTAGGCCGTTTCTTTATCCATTTTGTGTACAGCCAGGCGAAAGCCGAGGATGCCTTATTTGGAAGAATAGAACGTTCTACCGTGAACTATGTAATTAAAAATAAGCATAAAGAAAAAGAGTTTGCCAAGTTTTACCTTTGCGGCCCTGAGGAGATGATAAAAACAGTTAACGAAGTACTGAGGGAAAACAACGTGCCTGAAAAAAGTATTAAGTTTGAACTTTTCTCTACTCCTATTGCTGAGAAAAAAATTGAAGATAACCTTGACGGACAAACCAAGATTACTGTTCTTGTAGATGATGAAGAAACTACCTTTGTAATGTCGCAGCAAATGACAATTCTGGACGCAGCGCTTAAGCAAGGGGTAGATGCACCATACTCCTGCCAGGGTGGTATATGCAGCAGCTGTATGGCCAGGATAACAAACGGTACTGCAGAGATGAAAAAAAATGCTATTCTTACTGATGGTGAAATTGACGAAGGCCTTATTCTTACCTGTCAGGCTCACCCTACCTCTACAGAATTATATGTAGACTATGATGATATTTAAAAACGTTTATGATACAAAAAAGGGATGCATTCTGCATCCCTTTTTTATTTATTTAATAAGCTGATTATTTTATCGGCAACATCCTTCGGCAGTATGGTGCGCATTGCGTCTTCGTAGCCTTCAACCCTTTTATTTCCGTAAACTGAAGTAGGCAGCAGCGGATATTGTTTTCTGTCGGCAGTAAGTGTATTGTGCATAGGCTGGCCAAAAGGCGCGAACCCGGTATACGGATGCGTTGCGCCCCATAGTGTAACTACGGGAACACCCTGCATGGCTGCCATGTGTGAATTACCGCTATCCATACTTAACATAACATCAAGCTGGCTTATAAGCTGTAGTTCTTCTTTAAGGTTAAGCCTTCCGGCTACCACCACTGCATTGTTTATATCTTTAGCTAATAAATTTAAAATCTCAATTTCTTTTTTACCTCCGCCAAACAGGAACAACTTGTGTTCTGTACTTTGCGAAAGCAGCTTTATCACCTCCTGCATAAGATCCTGCGGATATACTTTTCCCTCATGCTGCGCAAAAGGTGCTATACCTATCCACTTACCCTGTTTATTTCCGGTTATGGCTAATATTTCCTGAGATAGTTCATGCTTTTCAGGAAAAACAGGTGTACCCAGATCTAAATGATAATCAAGCTTTTCAAAAACTTCCGCATGCCTTTGTGTCACCGGCTTTAGCTGCCTGAAAATTTTATTTTCAGCACGTGTAAGTGCCTTTTTCTCTTTTCTGGCCTTATCGGTTAGAGCTGTCTTTTTTCCTCCGAGTTTAAAAAATGCAGTAATGATTTTAGAGCGCAGTACATTATGAAGATCGGCCACGGCATCTATTTTCAGCTTTCTCAATTCGCTGTAAAGCTTTAGCAGCCCGCCAAAACCTTTGTGCTTACCTTTTACATCGGCAGCATAAAATGAGACATTGGATATACCTTCAAAAAAAGGCCTGAAAAGCTCCCTGGAAAGTACTGTAACCTTTACATCAGGGTGCTGTAAAACTAAAGCTCTCAGCACAGGTACCGTCATCGCTACGTCACCCATTGCAGAGAGCCTTATTACAAGTATATGTTTAATACCCGCCATTAGTGCAGGTTTACTTTTTATTTTGGTATAATACCGGGTTTAGTTCCTCGTCGTTGTACATCTTCATTTGCTTGTACACTTTCATAAACTTGTCGCCGTTTTCTATGTCATTAAGTAAATCGTCTATAGCCATAGAAAGGTCTTTTTTCTGCTCCAGTAAAACGTTTAACTTTTCCTGGCATTTTGCACGGTGTTCCGGCGATGCATCTGCACGGGTTGCCTCCTCCTGCATGTGGAAAATTTTAAGTGCCAGTATAGAAAGTCTGTCTATGGCCCATGCCGGGCTTTCAGAATTTATTTTTGCGTCGGGCTTTACCTGTACATCATTATATTGTTGTAAAAAATAACTGTCTATGTATTCTACCATATCCGTTCTTTCCTGGTTAGAGGCATCAATCCTTCTTTTTAAGGCAAGGGCTTCAACCGGGTCAATCTCAGGGTTACGTATAATATCCTCAAGATGCCATTGCACTGTGTCTATCCAGTTTTTAGCATACAAAAGGTGCTCTATTTTATCTTTACGGAAAGGATTGTTTATTGGCTGGTCAACATTATCAAACTGATGATAGTCTTTAATGCTTTGCTCAAAAACGGGAAATGCAGTTTTAGAAAACATAGTAGTATTTTTTAATTTTACAAATATAGCTGTAATAGTCGTATCGTGCTAATATAAAATTCAGCTTACAGCTGCGAGAAAAACAGCATTACTGCTACCAGCACTATAAGGGCAAGTATACTTTCTTTAAACCATTTTGATTCCTGGCTCTCCAGGTAATTTGCACCCATCACAGCCAGCGGGGCAAAAGTAAAGGCAAGGAAACTGTTGTTTTTATTGTAAGACAGTGCATATATGCCTACACCTATTAAAAATGAGAATATTATTTTTTTGTATGACACCTGCATGTTTAACGGCTTAGACGAAAGCGACATTATTTGAGAAAAAGCAAACAATACTGCTATGGATGAAAAAACCGCAAGGGCAATATTCTGGTAAATATTTTCAAAATAAGTAAAATCATAGCTTATCCTCATCTCTGCATACAAGTCATAAAAAATCTCCTGCCCTATTAGCAGCACAACCATAGTATAGATAATTACAAGGGCAAAAAAAGCTATAAAAGGTATAAGCCAGTTTCTGTAATCGCGGGAAACGTGAAAGAAAATGGATATAAAAACAAGTATGATATAAATAATGCTCCAAAAATGGAAAAGAGCAGCTGCAAATATCCAGAATGAGGCGTCAAAAATCTTTTCCTTTGGTGTAATAAGCGACTGTAACGAAATTAGCCTGCGCAGTGCCAACAAGAGGAAAAAATTTGAAATAATGATATTTGTATTTACAAGTATAGTAGGAAACAGCACTAAAAACACCAAGAAAAGGAACATAGCATAAGTGTTGTCCTTACTGAGTGAATTTTTACGCGTTACAAAATTTACAAGGAATACCGATGCTGCCAATAGCAGAAACAAGCCGGCTTTTTGGAGTATCAGGTAATAATACTCTGTCCAGTAAGTGTCTTTAAATAGGTATAAAAAATAAAATAAAATAAGTAATACCCCTATTAAAGCATAATTTATCGGCCTTGATTTATTAAAAACACTTGCCAGCATGTGAATATTTTATACTTTTGTGACTGTAAATATAATACTTGTTTAAAAATGAAATCATTTTTCGAAGGACTGGATTACCTGTTTGTAAAGATATTATTCGCTCCACTTGATTTTTTCAGGGCTCTTGAGCTTAAAAACTGGTGGCTGGGCAACATCATAACATGGATATTTATTATCATATGCTGTGTGGCAACCTGGTACTGGATTCAGCAGTTAAGGATTTTTAAAGCCAATAACGAAGACGACCAGGATACCACAGCACACTCATTCTTATCCTAGGTCAAAACCTATATCCTTTCTATAATACATCTTATCAAAATGTAGCTTTTCTATATTTTGATAAGATTTTTTTATGGCTTCACTATAATCTTTCCCATAAGAGGTTACGGCAATAACACGCCCTCCACTCGTGACCACTTTACCGTTTTCAGGTTTTGTTCCGGCATGAAAAGGTATAGAATCCTCTATTTTATCAAGCCCGCTTATCACTTTGCCTTTTTCATAATCTTCAGGATATCCGCCAGATACTACCATAATTGTAGCTGCGCTCCTCTCGTCAATTTCAAAAGCTGTCGCTTCAAGTTTTCCGGTCGATAATGCAAGGAAAGCCTCAACAAGATCGGACTTTATTCTTGGGATTACAACTTCTGTTTCCGGATCGCCCATCCTTACATTATACTCTATTACATAAGGATCGTTACCTACCTTTATAAGCCCTATAAATACAAAGCCTTTGTATTCTATATTATCATTTTTAAGCCCTTGTATTGTTGGCTTAACAATACGGTCTTCTATTTTCTTCAAAAATTCTTCGTCAGCAAAAGGCACTGGTGAAACAGCTCCCATGCCACCTGTATTAAGTCCCGTATCTCCTTCTCCTATACGCTTATAATCCTTTGCCATAGGAAGGAGTTTATAGCTCTCTCCATCAGTAAGTACAAAGCAGCTTAATTCTATACCATCTAAAAACTCCTCTATAACTACCTTGGCGCTTGCATCGCCGAATTTTGCATCAACAAGCATATTTCTTAATTCCTGCTGCGCTTCGGTGAGGTCCTTTAATATTAAAACACCTTTTCCTGCCGCAAGACCATCAGCTTTCAACACATAAGGTGGTTTTAATGTTGTCAGAAAATCACAACCTTTTTCTACAGTATCTTTTGTAAAGCTTTCATAAGCTGCTGTAGGGATGTTATTCTTTACAAGAAATTTTTTGGCAAATTCCTTACTACCTTCCAGCTGTGCCCCGTTTTGAGAGGGGCCAATAACAGGTATGTGCTTTAACACCTCATCATTCTTAAAAAAATCGTATACCCCTTTTACAAGCGGGTCTTCCGGCCCTACCACTACCATTCCAATGTTTTCCTGAAGCACAAACTGTTTCAGTGCTTCAAAATCTGTAGGGTTTATATTTACATTGTTTGCAATAGCCGCTGTTCCGGCATTCCCCGGGGCTACAAACAATTTAGTACATTTAGGGCTTTGCAGCATCTTCCACGCCAGCGCATGCTCCCTTCCTCCGGAGCCCAATAGTAAAATATTCATAGTATTGCTTATTGATTTCGGATAAACTAATAGGCTTTTTCTTCACCCTGAAAAATGTTTATCACCGTTTGTATTATAATTTTTAAATCCAGTAATATCGACC
>CAMPIZ010000075.1 GCA_946886675.1 uncultured Flavobacterium sp. | reverse complement strand
TAGAAGAGTTAATTGAAAATATATTAAAGCCCTGGAAAGAAAAATGGAACATAAGCTTTTACAAAAATATTAATTATGATAAAGACCTGCCGGAAAATTTAAAAATACAAATACTCCGAATTACACAGGAGCTTATAATAAATACCCATAAATATGCCAATGCGGAAAATGTTTTTGTACATTTAAGGCTTAGCCCAAAGTGGCTTTCCCTGTGTTTTATTGATAATGGTAAGGGCTTTGATGCCACAGGTACAAAAAAAGGGATTGGGCTCAAAAATATTGAACTAAGGATGTTATACCTTAAGGGTTTTCATAAAATAAAAAGCGGACCGGGAAAAGGCACAAAAGCAATTATTACACTTAATCATTCAAATTTTAGCCACGAATGAAGAATATTTCGATAGCAATAACCGATGATGACAGCCTTATAGCACAATTACTGGAAGGTTTTTTAAACGGATGTACAGGTTATAGCGTAATGTTTACTGCCTGCAACGGCCTTGACCTGATAGATAGGTTAAAAGAAACGGAAGAGCTGCCCGACATACTTCTTTTGGATTTAAAGATGGAAGGAATGGATGGCATCGAAACCACTCAATATATAAGGGCCAATTATCCCTCTATCAAAATTATTGTAATATCTTCTCATTATCAAAACTCTTTTTTAGGCTTTCTGTTCAAAACAGGCGCTTCTGCTTTTGTACCTAAAGGTATCTCACCTATATTACTTCAGGAAATTATAGAACGTGTATATAATACCGGCATTTATTTTATGGACGACCAGATTGACAGTATACGGGAACAGATATACTCTAAAGCGCCAAGGCCGGATTTGAATGATACAAATGAGCTTTCTGACAGAGAAAAAGAAGTTTTAAAATTGTTATGCTTTCAAAAAACGGCTAAAGAAATAGGTGAAGCATTATTTATAACTCCCCGTACGGTTGAAGGGCATAAAAACAACCTGTTTGTAAAAACAGGAGCAAAAAATATTGCCGGACTCGTAATCTATGCAATTCAGCATAATATAATAGATATCAACAAATTACAGGTTTAAAAAAAGTATAGGTAAAATTACCTGTTTTTAAAAAACAGGTAAAACCTCCTGCAAATAAAATGTTAAGGCAAATTACTTTAGTGGTTGATAAAAACCCACAAACCTAACATTATGCATCCTTTTCTCAAAACCTTAACAACTACCGATGAACAAAGCCAAAACGGCATAGTTAACGGTAAAATTGTGGAGTTAAAACCTACCGCTATGGTAGATACTCCGATGATGGATTATCAAAAGTGGCTTGAAGTTTCTAAAGACAGGCTGGCTGATTTATCTAACGCTCCAAAAGACGCTAAAATAGCAATAATAGGTGCCGGTATGAGCGGACTTATTACAGGCTTTGAGCTTTTAAGGGCTGGCTTTACAAATTTTAGAATCTATGAGGCTTCAAACCGTATAGGCGGCAGATTCTACTCTCATAAATTTCCGGGTGATGATACTAATTTTGCAGAGCTTGGTGCAATGCGCTTCCCTCCTTCTGAAAATTGCCTGTACTGGTATATAAAATATATGCAGGATAACCCGGACAGGAACAGCCATAATATAAAATTGAAAAGCGATTTTCCCGATCCCGGGCTTGTACCTACAATAGTGAGCTATAAAGGCGAGCAGTATACTATTATGCCAAACCACCCTGTTCCGGAAATCTTTAGGAATATAAATGAAAGCTGGACAGGGTTTGTATCTACAAAAGAACCTATTTTACTGCCTAATGGAATTACTTTAGACCCACCTGCACAAATAATGGAGTGGCTGGATATAGCAAACCCTTCCACTTATAATCCTGTAAAAGCGCAAAATGCCTGGCAGGGTTATGTAAACTATTTTAAGGATAAAGCCTTTATTGAAGGGGTTATAGATATTTTCTGTCAGCCAAATGCCCCTAAAAGGCTTGACCCTATTACACAGGAATGGGGCGATCGCTATCAGTGGAAATATCCTGAAGATATCGAAAAATTCGGTACAGTAGGAACCGGTATCGGAGGGCAGTCTCCCCTATTCCCTATCAGTTTTATCTGCATGCTTCGTTTTACAATAAATAAGCTTGAAGAAAATCATGCACTAATTACAACAGGTACAGATTCTGTAGCAAATGCTTTGACCGACTTCGATATAAACGGAAAAAAATTACGGGATTTTATTGTTCTTAATACACCTATAAGTAATATACTACCTGAAAATAATGCTGAAAAAATTAACCTTATAAGCAACAGTGGTGATATTATTGCAGATGAAGTAAGCCATCTTATAATAGCAACTACACAAAGGGCTGCAGAAATTGAATTAGGAATAGATTCGCTCTGGCTGGCATCAGATAAAAAAACCGCTAATTCCTTAATATCAGTAAATAAAAGGGAAGCAGTAAGCAATATACATATTGCCCAATCGAGTAAATTCTTTTTAAAAGTAAGGCCATGGTGGCTTGGAGACAGCAATAAGGATAAAGTTCGCTGTATAACTACCGATACTGCGATGGCTAACTTTTATACACTGGATTATAATGATGCCGACACGGAAGCAGTTTGCCTTATGAACTATGTATGGGAAGACCTTTCGGAAAAAGCAGAATCTATAGGAGATCTAAACGAAAGATATCAAAGGTTTAAAAGAGACTTAAGCCAGATAGACGGTATTGAATACATACTGGAGGCTATGCCTAATACTGTAAACGACTCGAATGCAGTGTTGATTGACTGGCAGCTTCAAAAGTATTATAATGGGGCTTTTGCCCTAACACACGCCACGCAGGAAGACTATCTTAGTCAGTTATACTACAGCTTTATGAACATGGAAACCAATACTGCCAAAATTTATTTTGCAGGTGACAGTTATTCATGGATAGGCGGCTGGGTTGAAGGAGCGCTGCAAACCGGTTTAAATACGTTTGCTTCGATTGTAAATAATCTGGGAGGAACATTTACCGCCTCTTCATATACACCTTTAGAGCATCATAATGTAAAATCCATAGTGTATGATAACCCCAGTACAACGGGCAGTGTAATGTCTTTTGGGCCTTATGGGGGCACTTCGGTAAAAACATCCTATTTTAAGGAAGTTATTACAGAGAACTCTGCACTCACTATTTATACCAAGGGCGGAGACTGTATAAGCGGGATTGAGATCAATGGAAAAAGCTATGGCACAACAGATTTGCATACCTCAAAGATTGTAAACCTTGCAGAACCAATTACACAATTTGATATATATGTCGCCTATTCTGATTATTATAGGGCAACAGTTGTAAAATGCTTTATCATAAATGGTACCCTTTATGGAATGACACCGGCAATAGAGGATATGAAATATAGCATTGCTTTTGATAACCCTTCTAAAATAACCACTATTTCCGGGCTTCATGGCGACGCTATAGACAGGATTGGGTTTTCTTTTGAGGAACTGCACCACCCGCAACGTTCTGCTAAGAGGTCTGTTGAAAATGTAATGAATCGCCTTAAAAGTTCTCTTCTGTCAGTATTTCTCATAGCAAATCTTGCATTGTCTTTAACATCCTGTAAAAAAGAAGAAAAGAAAACGGTGGATAATCCTAAATTAGCAACAACTATAATACCTCAGGAATTTCCGCAGGATCTTGGTATAGGCGGTTTTAGTTTTCCGGAAGATTCTACAGCCATTTATACCTGGCTTACTAATCGTGACACCGATAATATCACTAAGCATGCATGGGGAATTTGGGCGGGGCTTACAAAAAAGACCGGTCAGATGTATCAGGGAGATTCTCTTTGCGTATTTGAAACATGGATGGGTGTAAAAGAAGTAGCCGCTCTGTGCCGCACAGTTGCTACTAAAGGGCAACAGGTTGAGCAGTTAAAAACAGGCAGGACACAGCTTAGTGTACCAAGGCAGTTTACGCATGCGCAGGTTTTGGCTAATAATGTTATTGATACCAGTTTCCAGCTATTTGAAACCGTTTCATACAACCCCGGTGCTGCACAATATGCGATTGACAATAAAATATTCAACCAGTCGGTACTTAACCAATACAAAGTACAAAATGGTATAGGCAGGATAAAACCCTTTCCTAATAATGCTATAACACTAAAACCAACCTATTATGCAGGCGTACCGGATGGTAACGGATTAATAAGAGTGCCTACATGGCCGGGAATGCCAAACCCTCCAAAACCGTTTAAGGATACGGTATGGAATACTTATGTTTATGCTGATGTAAGCAACAGCCAGCCTGCCAATAAAAAGCTGGTTCCTGTAACAACCAAAAATCCTACTGCAGAGCAAATTAAAAATGCCACCTGTAATGTTAGTGATTTTATAAACTATAAGCTGGATAAAGAAGCTGCCGAATATCTTAACAACACAGAAGATATTGATAATCCTAAAGTATTTAAGGCCGGTGATATTATCTTACTGGTAGCCATGCACGTGGGCACTAAAGAAATAAGTAACTGGACCTGGCAAACCTTCTTCTGGAGCTACCAGCCTAACACGCCTTTTGCTCCAAGCTCTACCGTCGAAGCCAACTTAAGGCCTTCCCAAATAAAAGGCGCCGCTGCACATTATGCAGTTTCTACTGCCTATGCAATGGTATGGCCTAACCAGCCTGTTAACGGCGGTACAAATACGGGTGTAGAGCCCATTATAGCTTTTAACCCTTATCTGGAAGCTGGCTTTACACCATCCACTTTTGTTAATAAAAATGCTACTTACCCTAACAAACTAAATCCTGACTTTAAATATGGTGTGCAGACAAACTGTATGTCATGCCATGCACTGGCTACCGTATCAGGTAATGTGGGCTATACTACAGATCAGTATATAAGCATGGACGACAAAGCGATCTTTAATAACGAAATTCAGGTTGATTTTGCCTGGTCCATACAAGGAAATATCAACACAAAAAACTAACCTTTTACCACACTTTCTTCACCGGGTATATTTACCTGTTTTTTACAAACAGGTAAATACTACCTAAAACAACTAAAGGCAAATTCACAATTTTACATCTCAAACACATTACTAATCAATTTAAAACTTATTATCATGGAAGAGTACATTGGAATAATTAAAATTTTTGCCGGAAACTTTGCCCCAAGAGGTTATCTGTTTTGTCAGGGTCAAATACTTCCTATTACATCATACCAGGCATTATATTCTATCTTAGGAAATGTTTATGGGGGTGATGGGAGGACAACTTTTGCCTTACCGGATCTTAGAAACAGAGTGCCTGCAGGTCCTAGCAGTAATTTTCCTCAAGGTGCTGTAACAGGATCAGCTTCAACCACAGCTATGGGCCAGGGAATTTTATCTGTTGCTAACTTACCGGCACATTCGCACCAAGCAACAGCTGTTATAAATGTAAATAACGAGGCTGGTAATTCTACAGATCCTACAGGAAATTTTTTAGGAAGTTCAGGTCCTGCTATAGATAAAGAATATAATGACTCTCCTGCAACTGGTACTATGAATGCCGGAGCTGTGAGTGTTACCGTAGGTAATACAGGTAATGGTACTCCATTTGCAGTACAAACCAATGTTGATGTAATGCAGCCTACCATAGCTTTAAACTATATTATCTGCACAGATGGTTTGTATCCTCCGCATCCATAAATAAGAGATATACAAGGCGGTTCGTTTAGAACCGCCTTTTTGTGTTTAAACAAGTACTTAAATTTTAATTTATGAAACAAAAATTACTTTTTCTATTATTGCTGTTGGCGGTACTCTTACCAGGTATTGGTAACGCACAGATTAATGCTACCGATGGCGGGGGTTGTCTCCTTAACGGAGACACGTGGTCTCCGGCAGGTAACATTTCAGGGCATAATTCTTATGAAACACTATTAACCTGTTGCGGAACGCCCTGCCGCGTGGAGTGGAATGTATCTTCGGACCGATGGGAAATTATCGCTGCGGTGGATAACGATGGGTTATTTAATGACCTGCTTTACTATAATAATACAGATACGGTACCCAATCCGCCTGCTTTAAGCTTGGGTGGCTGGACGGATTCAGGTTTTGGCTGCGGCCCGCTCACACAATTTAGCGGTCCCTATACCACTACCTCGTTTTGCACCACCCCAACTATCACCTCAAACCCTCCTAACAGGGCAATTTGTGTAGATGGTAATACTACATTTAGTGTTTCTGCTTCAGGGGCTACAGCATATCAGTGGCAGGTAAATACCGGTGGTGGTTTTACAAATATTGCCAATGGCGGTATATATTCAGGAGCTACAACAAGCACCTTAACAATTACTGATGCCACTGCTGCAATGAATGGGTATCAGTATCGTGCTGTAGCCATAAATGGTAGTGCATCATGTTTTACAAACTCAAATGCTGCAACGCTTACTGTAACTCATATTACTGCTTCAATAACTTCACAAACCAATGTGTCATGTTTCGGGGGGGCTAACGGCGCTGTTACCGTAACCGCATCTGGGGGTACAGGCGATCTTTCCTATTCTTGGTCGCCGGCAGGGGGTACGGCAGCTACTGCCACAGGACTGGTTGCAGGAACATATACAGTAACCATTACCGATGAGCTGTTATGCTCGGCAACAACTACTGTGACAGTAGACCAGCCTACAGCACCCGTATCAGGAACTACAGTTGTTTCTAATGTTTCATGTAATGGTGGTGCTAACGGTACTATAAACCTTACACCTACAGGTGGAACATCTCCTTATACTTATCAGTGGAGTGATGGTCCTACCACAGAAGACAGGACTGGACTTACAGCAGGAGCTTATTCTGTTGAAATAACCGATAACAACGGGTGTACTGCAACTGTAAATGCAACCGTTGACCAGCCTTCCTCAGTAATATCCGGATCTACTGTAGTTACTAACGTAGCATGCAACGGAGGAAATACCGGGGCTATCAATCTCAGTCCAACAGGTGGTACAGGCCCTTATACTTTTAACTGGGGCGGTGGTATAACAACAGAAGACAGGACAGGCCTTGCTGCCGGTTCATATTCAGTAACCATTACAGATGCCAGCGGATGTACAGGAACTGTAAATGCCATAATTACACAACCTTCTGCCGTTTCAGGCTCAACCGTTGTAACTAATGTGGCTTGTTTTGGTGAAAATACAGGAGCCATAAACCTTACTCCTATGGGAGGTACAGGACCATATAGTTTTGATTGGGGTGGCGGTGTCACTACCGAAGACAGGACAGGCCTTACAGCAGGGACATATTCTGTTGAAATAACAGATAACAACGGGTGTACTGCAACTGTAAATGCAACCGTTAACCAGCCTACTACTGCCCTTACTGCTTCGGCTTCCGGTACAGATGTTTCATGTTTCGGAGGATCTAACGGCACGGCGA
>CAMPIZ010000074.1 GCA_946886675.1 uncultured Flavobacterium sp. | reverse complement strand
ATTCCTGCATATCCTGGGAAAGTTTAGTAAATCGTTTTCCGCTTATATCACTTATATATAAAGACCTTATATCATTAGAATCAGTTTTTCCATCCTGATTGGTATCACTGTCTACAAGAGTGTAAACCAGTATATGTTTTTTAGTCCTTGCGGCCACAACATTCAGGTAAGTAGCTGTTTGTATTTGTACTTTTTTATCGGTAAGCACATTAATTGATGTTGAGTCTATATGCTGAAATTTAAGATTCTCAAAATAACCTGTAAGCTCATACCTGTTATAATTGGATATTGCATAACTTACATTTTCCATGCGGCTGCTTCCGGAGCTTTTATAGCTGTCGTCATAAATCCTCATTTCTCCTATAGGATAAATAAGATACTTAGTACCTTCCATGTGAACAGGAAGGTCTGCTACCTTAATTTGTGCAGAGTCCACCTTTACTTCCTTTTTGGCCACAGGTTCCTCATACTTTACTTTAGGTTTTTCCTCTTCTTTTTTAGTACAGCTAACAATAGTAAAAAGTGAAGATATGGCTAATATAAAAAGTATTGATTTTTTCATTTTCAGGAGATGGGTTCAACATTATCGCTAATCAAAAATAAGCAAAATGTTTTAATAATTTAAATCCTTGCAGAAAGCTTTAGGCTGAAAACCCGAGATGTTAAATAGTTAGGTATACCATACTGGCTTTTGGTATAAACATCCCGTACCCACGTATTGGTTATGGCATTTTGATTATTAAACAGATTAAATATCTCCAGGCCTACAGCCAGTTCCCTAAAAGCATCCAGCCAATGCCCTTGTGGGTGCTGTTTGGCAGCATCTGTAAATACATAAGCAAAGCCAACATCGGCCCGGCGGTAATCGTTAAGCCTAGTTTGATAAATATAAGGGTCGGCATAAGAAGGAGAACCTCCCGGCAGCCCTGTATTATAAACCAGATTAAGATACACTTTAAGGCTTGGTATATTAGGCACATAATCCTGAAAAAGTATACCAAACTTAAGTCTTTGGTCAGTTGGGCGGGCTATATAACCTCTGTTATTAATGTTTTCTTCAGTTTTCATGTAGCCAAAAGTGAGATAAGATTCTGTTCCGGGTACAAACTCCCCGTTCATCCTTAAGTCCAGTCCATAAGCATAGGCTACTGCTTCATTATCTGCCCTGTAGCGAATTCTTACATTTTCAAGTGTATAAGCATTAACATCATCAAGCATTTTATAATATGCTTCAGAGACCAGCCTAAACGGCCTGCCATTCATCCTGAAACTATAATCGTTACCCAATACTATGTGGATTGATTGCTGTGCTTTTACGTTGGGATTCACACTGCCGTCTGCTGCTCTCAGTTCACGGTAAAAAGGCGGCTGATGGTAATAACCTCCCGAAAGACGAAACAGCATATCCATTTGCCATTTGGGCTTAATGGTAAACTGAGCTCTTGGGCTTATAGTAAGCTGGCTATCTCCATCTGCAATGTTATTTCCCGTAACCTGCCATTGGTGCGCCCTTACACCTGCGTTCATAAAAATATCGCTTTCACCCCATTTTGCCCTCCTGCTCCATTGTATATAACCTGAAAGGCGGTTTATTTCGGTAAAATTAGTAGCCCTTACATTCCTGTAAGGTACTAAAGGGCCGGTATAAGGGTTATAAGGCTGGTCGTTTACAGGGATATCGATTACAGGAGGATTGATGGAAAAGCCTGCCGAATCTATAACCTCCCATTCTACAACCCTGTCACGTATATCTTCACGGGTATACTTTATACCCCATTCTACAAGGTTTCTTTTAATATCATGGTAACCTTTAACTTCTGTATTTACAATAAGTGCATCAAGGTTATTGCGGGCATGGTTAAGCTGTGAGCCTACACCCCTTGCAAAGCGTATATCTCCAAAAGTATCCGATCCGATATTGGTATCTACTTCTCCCAGTGCATACTGCGCCAGAATATCAAAAAATTCCTGTTCCTGTGTATGATATACAGATCCTATAAATTTCAGGGAAAAGTTCTCAGTAACATTGTAAATTGACTTTATTGCCCCAAAATAGGTTTCATATTCATCCTTCTCCTGTCCGTCATAAAAAATCTGTAATGCAATAGGTTCATCTATTGTACCAAAATTGGTTTGTCTGTATAAGGGTTGGTAATGGTATTTATTTTGAGATATATTACCTAAAAAGCTTATATCCCATTTTTTTGAAGGGGTAAAGCTCACCATGGTTTGTATATCGGCAAATGTAGGTTTAAAATTTGTCTCCGTTTCACTACTGTTTACAAACAGGCTGTTATCACGGTAACGTGCCCCTGCAATGGCGGTCCACCTTTTATCTTTTGATATCCCCTCCAAAGTAAGGCTTCCCCCAAGAAAACTTGCCTCAAGCTGAGCGCCAAAATCTACAGGCCTCCTGTAAGTAATATCAAGAACAGATGAAAGCTTGTCTCCGTATTTAGCCTGGAACCCCCCGGCAGAAAAATCAACATTTTCTACCATGGAAGTATTAGTAAAGCTTAAGCCTTCCTGCTGCCCGCTCCTTATAAGGAAAGGGCGGTATATCTCCACATCGTCCACATAAACCAGGTTTTCATCATAGTTACCGCCACGAACGGCATATTGTGTACTCAGCTCGTTATTAGAGTTACCTCCCAAAAGCTTTATAATATTCTCTACACCTGCATTTGCGCCGGGAATGTTTCTTATTACTTCAGGAGAAATGGTGGTAATACCCTCTACCCTTTTTCTACCTCCTTTAGCATTAATAACAATACCTTTAAGTTCGTTATTAAAACCTTCAACACCGGTAAGCAGTATAAAGTTAAGTTCGGCTGTTTCATTTTCGGTCATAGTAACATCTATAGACGAAAGCTTAAAGCTGGGGTGCTCATACCATAATACTACCTCCCTGTCTATAGGCAATTGTATATTATAAAATCCCGACTTTTCAGAAACTGTCCTTACTGTCCCCTCTATATCCGCATAATATACATTAACACCTTCTATAGGCTGCCTGTGCTCGTCAAGAAGGATACCGTAAATCCTGGGTTTATTTTGTGCAAAAACCACTACGCTTAGCAATAAGAAAGCCAGTGTAAGTAACTTATTTATCTTTTTCAACAGCTGTTGTGTTTTGAGTTCTGAAAAAATGCGCTTCAAAGGTAGTAGAATTACCTACATTATCCGTTACGGTTACTTTTAAATCATTACGCCCCTCATCTACAATACCGTCGCTAAAATTATGAAATATTATTCTTGTTTTATAGTCATAGTGCATTAATATCCACTTACCGTTAAGCCATGCATCAAAAGTTGCAATCCCGGAAAGATCATCACTTATTTTTAGGCTGAATGTATCATTTTTGCTCAGCCATTTGCCTTCGCTAAAGCTTAGGCTGTATATTTTTGGCGCAGTGGTGTCCTGATCCAGCCTGAATTCACCCAGATAACGCACTTTTGTAGTAAGCAGCCCGTTTTCCATATAGCTGTTATTATACTTTATACGCCTGCCATCTATACCTGCTATAAAAGTTTTTTGAAGCACTTCCGGCGAAAGATGGCTAACATCAAAAGAAACTGTTATATTGTTATGTACAGGAACAGAATCATCATGCAGGTATAAAATAGAATCCTTTACATCAAAATCCATATAGAAGTCTTCATAAAAAGCATGTGCAGGAACAAATACCGATACACCATCCTTAGTATAATTATGGTCTTTACCAATCTCAACAAAATAAGGCGTCACTTTTTTTGGACTTGTTACTGAAGCCGGCTTATCAGAATATTCTATACTACCGTTTACCACTCTCTTGTTACCATGAAAATCAGATACTTCAATCCTGTAATTAATAACCTCACCGGGTTTTACCTCTATCTGCCCGTTGGTTGCATTTTCTTTTATTAGCGAAAGTGGGTATGGTGTTGTTACAAATAGTTTTTGATATCGCTGCCCGTTGCTTTTATACTTTGCATAATCTATATAGTTATTTATATAACGGGATTCATCAAAAGCAAAACTGTCAAAAGTACAGCTAAAGCCCGGTGTACCGTTTACAAAAGTTGCCACCTTAAACACTCCGTTGTTTCCGGTGCTTCCAGTACATTTATCGGTAGCATATATAGAAAAGCCTATTTTACCCCTGGCATATATTTTATCTGCGAGGTAAGTGCCATCTTTCAGGTGCTTTAAATGCAGCATTACAGGCTTTTCCGATTCGTCTGCTACAGAATTATCTCCTATAGGATATGCCATTACACCATAAACAGTGGGAAGCATATTGTCCTTCATAAGTTTATTAAGTCCAAAAAAGAGCGGATTTATAATTTCCTCAGTTTTTGTATCACGATATTCAAAATGAAGGTGCGGCCCGCCGGAACTTCCTGAGTTTCCGGAAAGCGCTATTTTTTCGCCTTTCTCTACAGGTATCTCTCCCGGCTTAGGAAACAGCTCAATATCAAAAACCTGCTTTTCATATTGCTTCGCCCTTACATAAGCTTCTATCTTTGGTGCATACTCACTAAGATGTCCGTATAGCGTAGTATAGCCATTAGGGTGGTCTATATATATAGCGGTTCCGTATCCATAGCTTGAAACGCGTATGCGTGATACATAACCTTCTGCAGCGGCATAAACAGGAAAACCTGTTCTTTGCTCTGTGCGGTAGTCCAAACCAGCATGAAAATGGTTGCTCCTTAATTCACCAAAAGTACCGGACGGATGTACCGGCAGGTCCATTGGCGACTGGAAATAGTTTTCCGGATAAGGGTTTTGGGCAAATAATACAGATGTATATAAAAGAAGAAAACTTAAAAATCTCATAAGGCTAAAATATAAAAAACTGCCTATAAAAACAGTAAGGCAGCCTTGTTTGTTATAACTGTTTACATAGCAATTTATTACAGTATCCATAAAGATATTACAATATTTTTTTAGTCATTCTATTGTATGTAATTAAAGTAATGTTAACTTTGTAACATCATGTAATGAAAATTGACTGTAATGAACGGACTATCCGAAATAGTTGATTCTCTTGAAAATAAGCTTGCAAAGCTGGTGGAAAAAACCCGGCAGATGGAAAAGCGAAATCAGGAGCTTAAGGATGAAATTTCCCGTTCGGCTACAGTTATAAACAGGCAGTCTCAGGAAATAACTGCGCTGCAAAAGCAGTTAGACACCTTAAAGACAGCCAATTCATTACTGGGCAGTGACGACAATAAACGAGAAACGAAACTCAAAATAAATTCATTGATCCGCGAAATTGATTATTGCATAGCACAACTTTCTGACTGAGCAGAAAATGGATGAAAAACTTAAGATAAAAATATCAATTGCAGACAGGGTTTATCCCCTAACTGTAACGCCTGCACAGGAAGAAGGGCTTAGAAGCGCTTCAAAAAAAATTGATATAATGATCAAACAGTTTGAAGAAAATTATGCGGTAAGAGATAAGCAGGATGTACTGGCAATGTGTGCCCTGCAGTTTGCAGCACAGGTTGAACAAAAGCAGATCGACAAGTCTGCAGATTTTGATGAAGCTTTTAAAAGGCTGCAGCAAATGGATGAAAATTTGGGTAAGATTCTCACAGATAAATAGAAAATACGTTCTTTAAAATACGTCAAAAATACTGCCTACATTAGTACATATTTGATAAACTCAACACTAACAAATTAAAATGGGTGAATCATCGCTACTAAAGCAAGCTGCCTTTGAGCAGATCCTTGAACAGCGGGTTAGCCCAAAACTTGTCTTTACGAGTTTATACAATCATCCTGATGTAGGCTTTTTTTATATATATCATACACATTAAAACAAACTATGGACTCTACAGTACTAATAATTATTGGCAGCATCGTGGGAATCGCTGTCGGGTTCGGGATCGCAAAATTTCTGGAAAAGAAAAATGTATCCAACCTGATAAAAAATGCTAAGAAAGAAGCCGCATCAATATTAAAGGATGCTAAAACCGAGGCCGAAGCCATAAAAAAAGATAAATTACTACAGGCAAAGGAAAAGTTCCTTGAACTGAAGGCAGAACATGAGCAGGTAATACTTGGTAAGGACAAGAAGATTGCCGAAGCGGAAAAAAGAACCCGCGACAAAGAATCGCAAATATCTAATGAGCTGGCTAAAACGAAAAAGCTTAATGATGAAGTTGAATCTAAAATCAGCGATTACAATAACCGTATTGAGTTTTTAGATAAAAAGCAGCAGGAAATAGACAGGCTGCATAAAAGCCAGGTAGAACAGCTGGAAGTTATATCAGGCCTTTCGGCAGAAGAAGCTAAAAACCAGCTTGTAGAAAGCCTTAAAGCAGAAGCTAAAACCACAGCCATGTCTCATATACAGGAGACAATTGAAGAAGCTAAACTTACAGCACAGCAGGAAGCTAAAAAAATCATCATCAATACCATACAGCGTGTAGGTACTGAGGAAGCTGTTGAAAACTGTGTTTCCGTATTCAACATCGAATCCGATGATGTTAAAGGTAGGATCATTGGCCGTGAAGGTAGAAACATCCGTGCCCTTGAAGCTGCAACAGGAGTAGAAATTATTGTTGATGATACCCCTGAAGCCATTATACTTTCATGCTTTGACCCGGTAAGAAGAGAAGTAGCGCGCCTTGCACTACACAAACTGGTAACCGACGGAAGGATACACCCTGCCCGTATTGAAGAAGTAGTGGGCAAAACTGCGAAACAGATAGAAGACGAGATTATTGAAGTAGGTAAACGTACTGTGATAGACCTTGGCATACATGGGCTGCACCCTGAACTTATAAAGATTGTGGGAAGGATGAAATACCGTTCTTCTTATGGGCAAAATCTTTTACAGCACTCACGTGAAGTAGCAAAACTTTGCGGGCTTATGGCTGCAGAACTTGGCCTTAACGTTAAACTTGCAAAAAGAGCAGGTCTATTACACGATATAGGTAAGGTTCCTGACACTGAAAGTGATCTTCCGCACGCATTACTTGGTATGCAGTGGGCAGAAAAATATGGTGAGAAAGAAGAAGTATGCAACGCTATTGGTGCCCACCATGATGAAATCGAAATGAAGTCATTACTATCACCTATTGTACAGGTATGTGATGCTATATCTGGCGCAAGACCTGGAGCAAGAAGACAGGTTCTTGATTCTTACATCCAGCGTCTTAAGGACCTTGAGGATATTGCTTATGGTTTTGGAGGTGTTAAGAGCGCTTATGCAATCCAGGCAGGTAGAGAACTACGTGTAATTGTTGAAAGTGAAAAAGTAAGCGATGAAATGGCAGCTAACCTGTCGTTTGAGATATCGCATAAGATACAAACAGAGATGACTTATCCGGGGCAGGTAAAAATTACTGTAATCCGTGAAACAAGGGCTGTAAATATAGCTAAAT
>CAMPIZ010000073.1 GCA_946886675.1 uncultured Flavobacterium sp. | reverse complement strand
TCGTTACAGCTTAATGAGAACCCTTTATTAATAGTTTTTTTCTGTATTTTTAGTCTAAACAATTTTAAACTATGAAAAAGTACATAAAACATTTAATTATTGCCATAAGCTGCTTTACGCTTGTGGTTTCCTGCAAGAAAAAATCTGATGACGAAAAAGAAATGGATGAAATAGCCAGTTCAGAAGTTCACGATCATGATTATATTATACCTATAGATACATCAGGTTTTGATGCATTTTTTGCTAAATATCCCCAGTTTAAAGTTTTTGAGAAAGAGATAAGAGAACTATATAAAAAGCACGATCATTATATATGGCATGATGACAGAGGCCTTATAGAATTTGCCACTGTACTGCATCAGCTATCCTCTAATCTTGAGGAAGAAGGCGTAAAAAAGGATATTCCTTATAAAGACAGTATAGACCAGTTATTTTACAAAGGGAATAGCAAGCCCGATATAGAATCGGAACTGCTTGTAAGTTCTATGTACTTTTACTATGCAAAAAATGTTTTACAGGGACTTGATCCTTCAGAAAGCAAGGCTACCGGATGGTACCTCCCACGCGACAGGGTAGATTATGTTTCTTACCTTGATACACTGATGAAAAAGCCTGAACTTATTAAAGAAGACGAATCGGAAGTATTTAGCCAGTACTATAATTTAAGGAAAGGGCTGGAAAAATATAAGGCTATTGAGAAAAAAGGCGGATGGGGCACCATTAAAATGGAAGAAGGCGTTAAAGAGTTAAAGCCGGGCGACTCATCGGCTGTTGTGGCACAGGTAAGAAAAAGGCTGGCTGCAGAAGGCTATATAAAAAATGATACAGGCAGCAGAATGTTTGATAACGAACTGCTAAACGCTATAAATAACTACGAAAAGGTACACCACAGAAACCCTGACGATGCCATTACTCCTGCTATACTTAAAGAATTAAGCATACCGGTAGAAGAACGCATAAAAACAATAACGGTAAACATGGAGCGTTGCCGATGGGTACCTTCGTCCATCAATAAAGAGAATGAGTATATAGCTGTAAATATACCGTCATATAGATTATTCTATTTTAGGGATAAGGATACCGTATTGGTTTCCAGGGTGGTAGTAGGTAAAGAGCTTAATAAGACCGTAATATTTAGCGGTGAGATGAGCTACCTTGCATTTAGCCCATACTGGAATGTACCAAACAGCATACTTAAAAACGAGATACAGCCTGCCATAGCAAAAAACCCTAACTATCTTGCTGAGCACAACATGGAATGGCATGGCGAGCGTGTAAGGCAAAAGCCCGGTAAAAACAATTCGCTGGGTCTGGTAAAATTTATGTTCCCCAACTCCAACAATATTTACCTGCACGATACCCCTGCAAAAAGCCTGTTTGCAAAAGAAGACAGGGCTTTTAGCCACGGATGCGTAAGGGTAGAAAAAGCCAGGGAGCTGGCAATAGCCATTACTAAAAAGGATGGCAACTGGACTGAGCAAAAAGTAGATGCTGCTATGCATAAGAGCAGTGAAAACACGTACCAGCTTAAAGAAAAGATCCCTGTATACTTAACTTATTTTACAGCCTGGGCTGATAAAAATGGTAATGTAATATTCTTTGATGATGTTTATAAGCGTGATGACCGACTGGCACACATGCTCTACAAATAGCAAACAAAAAGCCTGAACAAATGTTCAGGCTTTTTTATTTAAATATCACGCTTTGTCATTTTGAGTTAAATGGAGCCCTTATGGGTTAATAACATTTATACATTTGTAAAATCTTGCCGAATAATGATCGGAATTTAGTTCGCTTATGGTAACAGCATATTCCGATCCTGATGAGGCATGTATAAATTTAGAGTCCATGCCGTTTGCTTCGCTCACAATGCCTAAATGGCCAATAGAGTTTCTGTCCTGATAGCCGTAAAATACCAGCACATCCCCTTTTTTAAAATCTTCAGGATCCAGCGGGGTGCCCAGGTCTTTAAACTGCGAAGAGCTTCGGGGAAGCTCTATATTAAAGTTGGCAAATACAAAATTTACAAAGCCCGAACAGTCAAAACCCTTCTCGGGGGTGCTGCCCGCATAACAGTAGGGTGTGCCCATATACTGTTTAGCAAATTCTATTATAGAATCGCGGCGGCTGGCAGCAGTATCTTCCTTAATTATTATTTCCGGCTGTTCTTCCACAGCAATATCCTTTTTTTTATCAATGCATGATAACAGCGAGGCTGTTAGCAGTAACAGTAAAGTATTTTTATACAGCATATTATAATTGTTTAATTACCTGAAAGATATTAAAACAACAGTTGATAATGAGCCAATAAAATCTTAAGTTTTTTACAGGCACTATAACCCATTCAATCTTCGATAAAGCCGATTATACTTGCAGATACGTGAAATTCTCCGTATCTTAACGGGATGAAATTTCATGTTAAATAAAACTTAAATGAGAACGCAAAAAATCTTTATCCTGGCAGCCATTCCGCTTATTGTTTTAGGGCTGTTATGGGTAACAACACAGGCTTTCCACATGCTAAGCGCAAAATCAGATGTTATGGTTTTAGGCGGTGTAGTATTATTGTGTGCCATCGTTTTTTTAACCCTTAAATTATTATTCTTTATACGCAAAAAATTACAGTAACAAAAATGAAAACAAGACTATCACTTATTATTACCATTGTTGTAGCAGGTATTATTTTATTAGTAGCCTTTAACTCCTGCAACGAGCGCATAGACGCCGGTTATGAGGGCATCCTCGTTAAACTTTACGGAAGCGACAAAGGCGTGCAGGACGTTAACCTGGTTACGGGCCGTGTATGGTACAACCCGTTAACCGAAGATGTATATGAGTTCCCTACTTATGTACAAACCATAAATTATGAGCCTTTTACCGTAAATGCAAAAGACGGTTCGGTATTCTCTGTTGACCCTACCCTTTCGTTTAAGGTTAAAGACGGACATAGCCCGGTTATATTTAAAAAATACCGTAAGGATATTAAGGAAATTACCGAAACCACCCTTTTTAATTATATTAAAGATGCGTTTCGTATTGAGTTTAATAAATATACTACCGACAGCATTATAAGCAATCGCGAAAAGTTTGAGCATGCCATACAAACCAATATGGGCAGCCTGCTGGATAAGGAAGGCTTCTCGCTGGAGCAAATGACGAGCGGAATACAATATCCTGAATCTATTACTCTTGCCATTAATGCAAAAAATGCCGCAGTGCAACAGGCAATGATGGTAGAAAACGAACTTAAAATTGCACAGGCACAGGCCAAAAAGCTTATTGTACAGGCAGAAGCCGAAGCAAAGGCAAACGAACTGCGCAAGCTATCATTAAACAGCTTGCTGATACAGCAGCAGTTTATAGAAAAATGGGATGGCAAAACGCCTATATATGGCAACTCCCCCGGTTTCTTTAAAAGCGTGAATTAAGCTTACAGTTAAATCGAAATAAAATCCCGAAGCGTTGCTTCGGGATTTTTCGTTATATATACTCCGAACAATTTTCTATCTTTACACTTCAATAGAAGCCTGTAAACCAATATGAGCAAAACACCCCATTTGCGTACTGTAAATGTAACCCGGTATGTTACTCCCCTGCGGGAGGGCGGCTCGCTGCCAGCCATTACAGAGGCCGACGACGATTTTAACTACGTACTCAAGTTTCGCGGTGCCGGGCATGGTACAAAAGCCCTTATTGCAGAGCTTATAGGCGGTGAAATTGCCCGCACACTGGGCTTACCCGTACCGGAGCTGGTTTTCGCCAACCTGGACGAAGCCTTTGGCCGTACCGAAGGCGACGAAGAAATACAAGATCTGCTGCAAGGCAGCCAGGGGCTTAACCTTGCACTGCACTTTCTATCAGGAGCTATAAATTTTGATCCGGTGGTAACAACGGTAGATGCAAAAATGGCTTCGCAAATTGTGTGGCTGGATGCTTATATTACTAATGTAGACCGCACTTTTCGCAATACAAACATGCTTATATGGCATAAGGAGTTGTGGCTTATAGACCACGGGGCTTCTTTATATTTCCATCACTCGTTTAACGATCCTGAGGCCGCTGCCATAACACCATTCGGGCTTATAAAAGACCATGTACTGTTGCCACAGGCTGCAATGCTGGACGAAGTGAATGCGGAATACAGTGAAGTACTAAACGAAGAAAAAATACGCTCCATTACCTCCCTTATTCCGGCAGAATGGATGGATTGGCAGGACAACGATCTTTCGCCCGAAGAAGTGCGCGAAGTGTACACACAGTTCCTTATTACCCGATTAAAAAAAAGTGACATCTTTATAAACCAGGCAAAAAATGCAAGACAAACACTTATATGAGTATGCCGTAATACGCGTGGTACCCAGGGTAGAACGCGAAGAGTTTGTAAACGCAGGCGTAGTTGTGTTTTGCAAACGGCAAAAGTTTATAAAGATGCTGTATACCGTTAATGAGCAAAAGATTCTTATGCTTTCTCCCGAAGCAGATACCGACCAGATAAGGCTTAACCTTCAGTCATTTGAAAAAATAGCTAATGGTGCAAAAGACGGCGGCCCTATTGCCCTGCTTAATATTCCTGAACGCTTCCGGTGGCTTACTGCCGTGCGCAGTTCGGTTATACAAACCTCAAGGCCGCATCCAGGCTTTTGCAGCGATATGGAACAGCTAACCCAAAAGCTTTTTGAAAACCTGGTGCTTTAGATTTAGTATTGAGATTGAGATAATAGACGTGAGATAATAGACTTAGAATAAAGAGGTTTAAGAATGTCCTCAATTCTCAATTTCTTGTCTCAACTCCCCCGCTATCTTGTCGTTTTAAGGTGCTTTGTTTAACAAATACCTGCTGTATGTTTGTAATATAAATTTTTAAAAACAAACAAGCTATGACAACCGTTAAACAAATTTTTGTAAATCTTCCTGTAAAGGACCTGAACAAATCAATTGAGTTTTTTACCAAACTGGGCTTTAGCTTTAATCCGCAGTTTACAGATGAAAACGCTACCTGTATGGTAATGGGCGAAAACATTTTTGCTATGCTGCTTACAGAGCAGTATTTCTCAACTTTTATAAGCAAAGAGATTTCTGATGCCAAAAAAGTTTCTGAAGTTATTACCGCACTTTCTCTGGGGAGCCGTGAAGAAGTAGACAGTATAATGGATAAAGCTTTTAAAGCAGGAGGAAAGCAATATAAGGAGCCTATAGATTACGGCTGGATGTACAACCGCAATTTTGAAGACCTTGATGGCCACCAGTGGGAGTTTTTCTACATGGATATGAATGCTATGCCACAGGAATAAAGCCTTCATCAATCAAACCCTTAAACCCGTTCTCTCCCCATGAACGGGTTTATTTTTTTCAGGCTACAACCACTCGTTTTTCATTAAGCAGGTATATGTACATAAACATACAGTATGCCGCTACCGCCCCAAACAGGTGCCATAAAAAATGCGTACCAAAACTAAACCACCCCCAGGCATCGGCAACCCTAAAGGTTAGCGCTAAAATAAAAGCAATTAGGGCAATACCTACCCACTGCCCGTTTATAAACTTTGTTTTTATTAAATATCCCAGTACAGGAAATAAAACCAGCGAAGCCAGTATTGCATAATTAATATTTATAAAAAGCTGCAGGTCACCTTCCATCATATGATTCCTGGCAAAAACCTGAAAAGCTATATAGAGCGCTATAAAGCCCACAGCAAAATACCATTTGGTAAGCCTTGCTAAAAAATAAACCCCTGCTGCCAGGCACAACAGCATTATTGGCAACCAGTCTATCATTATAAAAAAGCTCCACTGCCTCAATCCATGATATACTGTGCCTCCTATCCCGCCTATATATAAAAGCCCTACAGCTACAGACAGAAAAGTGTGCTGCCTGCCCCTGCCCCATAACTTATATGTCCAGTATATGGCCAGAAAAAGAAACAATAATGAGGTGGCTGCATTAAAAGGTTCGGGAAAAGTATTTCCCATATTAGTTTCGGTGTATAACATACCACCATCAGGAGGATTTTGCATAATAAACATATACTTGTAACTTTGTGAGAGTAAATTTACAGTATTACAATTGTAATTTTCTTCTTAATTTACACTTTTACATAAGATTTATTATCATAACATATTGTTTTTCAAATCATAATATTAACTAATAGTATATAAACCCTATATTTTTAAAGGGTTTAAACACATGTTAAGAAAAATTATTATTTTTACTTGCGAATAGAAAACTACTGAATGGAGCTTTACATAAAATACAATATAGACATGATGTGTAAAGTTCTTTTGCAGCAACAGCTTGATAAACTGGATATTGACTGTAAGGTTACCGAGCCCGGGTATGTAAAATTCAAGGAAAATATACCTATGGAAAAATACAACCGGCTGGTAAATTCGCTTAAAGATTTTGGCATCGAAATAGTGGATAACCAAAAAAGCATCCTTGTACAAAAAATCAAGAATGCCATTATAGAGATGCTGTATTCTGATAAAGGAATGCAGTCTCTAAAGATATCTACTTATCTTTCAGAAAAGCTGGACGAAAGCTATCGCACACTGTCTCAGGTTTTTTCGGAAATTACTTTTATTTCCATAGAAAACTTTATTATTCTTCATAAAATTGAAAGGGTAAAACAGCTGCTTATGACAGAAAACCTGTCGCTAACAGAAATTTCGTTTATGATGAATTACAGCAGTGTTGCTTACTTATCTCAGCAGTTTAAAAATATTACGGGGGTTACGCCTACTACCTTTCAGAAAATCATGAGGCACAAGCGTACTGCCGACCAACAATTATAACATTGTATGCACTTAACTCATTTACACATAATGCTTGCTGATGACGACGAGGATGACAGGCTGTTTTTCCGGGAAGCGTTTGAAGAAGTAAAGATAAAGCACAGCATTACCAGCTTTAAAGATGGCGTGGAGTTAATGTCGCACCTTAGTAAAAAAGAAAACCCAAAGCCTGATATTATTTTCCTGGATTTAAATATGCCCCGAAAATCAGGTATTGAATGCCTTAAGGAAATAAGATCAGAAGACAGGTTAAAGGATATATCTGTAGCTATCTACTCTACTTCCTCTTCAGAGCAGGATATTGAGGATACATTTGTATCAGGAGCTAATGTATATATAAAAAAACCTAACGATTTTACCCAGCTCAAAAAAATACTGAGTGATGTAATACATATAAACTGGCAGTATATTACAGACGGGCTAAATAAGGAAAGCTTTATATTAAACATATAGTTTAATATTTTACAGCTAAGCTTTTTTTAAAAAACAATCTAGGTACAACAACAATTAATCCTATTATGCTTGTACATACTAAAATTATTAAAAGCAGTATATAACCAAACAATGCAGAATCAGTATAAATCTTCGCCAGTTCGCTAATTAAAAAATATGCTCCTACTGTAAATCCTAGTATAGATAATATAAATAAAGTTAGCTTCATTTGTATAATAAGGTGGTCAAATATACTTTTTTAAACGAGTATTTTATTACAAAATTATACAGTATACTGTATAATTAG
>CAMPIZ010000072.1 GCA_946886675.1 uncultured Flavobacterium sp. | reverse complement strand
CCTTCTGAAAATACAACAAATGCTAACGATAATGTAGATAATAATGCACATTATACTAAAGATGGTGAAGTATTGCGTGAAGACAGCCGGGACAAAAATGACAGCACGGAAGACTGGGATGCTGAACAAAGCCGTACCGGAAGGCATAAATAATTATCTGTAAGTTAGGTATGAAAAAGGATATCCTCTCAGTAAAAGAGTTAAAAGAAAAAGATATAAACCTTATTGCAGATTACTGGTTCAATGCTACACCGGAACATTTAAAGAGCATGGGGGTTGATCCTGCAAAAATGCCTCAAAAAGATGACTTTAAAGCTGCATTACTAACACAGCTTACTTTGCCATTTGAAGAGAAAAAGGCATACGTCGTAATCTGGTATGTAAATAACGAACCGGTAGGCCACAGTAATGTAAATCCTTTGCAGTATGGGAACCATGCTTATATGCATCTTCACATTTGGTATAAAGATTACAGGAGTAATGGCTATGGATCAGAATTCATAAAAATGTCCGTTCCTTACTTCTTCAACAATCTCAAAATCAAAACCCTATATTGCCAGCCATTCGCACACAATCTTTCACCAAACCGTACACTGGAAAAATCAGGATTTACATTTGTAAAAGAATTTACAACAACACCAGGAGCTATAACATTTGAACAACCTGTTAAGCTTTGGGAAATGAAACAATAATTACCGCACAGTAATCGTTTTTTGCTTCAGTATATTATTAATCAGATTTATTTCTTTTACTTTGTAATGAATTAGGCATAAAAATTGTGCTATTCCCTGAGAAATTTAATAAACCTTATGAGATACCTCTGCATAATCCTGTTTATATTATGTTCTGCAACACTATCGGCGCAGGGAGATGCTCCACGTGGAGGTATAGCCATACCCAGGGAAAAACAGCCGGAGGTAGCACCGGAACCTTCAACTAATACAGATATACCCAGTCCTTTTACCCTCAATCCACCCAAGACCACTTTAGACCCAAGATTTCAGATTGGTGCAGACAAGACTGAGAAGTCTCCTATGATAATTGATAATGATTTTGTAAGCAAGGGGCAGGAGTTTGAAGAACGCACCAGGATTAAGCCAAGAGGTGAATCTAACGAAGCTTACAGAGGCAATCAGTTTTTTGGTGAGGTTCGAAGCAACTCGGAATACGTACAGGTTCTTGCAAGGGACTTTGAATATGCCGATGGTGACAGAATAAAAGTTTTGGTAAATGACAGAATTGTAGTACCTGAAATAATATTATCCAACGACTTTAAAGGGGTACAGATAACACTACAGCCCGGCTTTAATAAAATAGACTTTGAAGCTCTTAACCAGGGTACATCAGGGCCTAACACTGCAGAGTTTAAAGTTTATGATGACAATGAGAAATTAATCTCATCCAATCAATGGAATCTGGCTACAGGCTTTAAGGCTACAGTTATTGTAGTAAAAGAAGTGCCGGAAACCTCTGCCACTCCACCTTCGGAATAAAAACAGATTAGAAAAAATTATATAAAAAAAGCCCTGCAAATGCAGGGCTTACTATTTTATTTACTGTACATTTTCTTTCGCTGTTCCTTAATTTTTTCATCATCAAGGTAATCATCAAAGGTCATGTAACGGTCTATTGCGCCATTTGGAGTAATCTCCAGTACCCTGTTTGCTACAGTTTGTGCAAACTCATGATCGTGTGTAGTAAACAGTACAGAGCCCTTAAAGTTTTTAAGTGAGTTGTTAAATGCCGTGATCGATTCAAGATCAAGGTGATTTGTAGGCTCATCCAGCATAAGCACGTTTGCCCTAAGCATCATCATGCGTGAAAGCATACAACGTACTTTTTCACCTCCTGATAATACACGTCCGGTTTTAAGCGCCTCTTCACCACTAAAGATCATTTTACCCAGGAAACCACGGATGTAAACCTCGTCGCGTTCCTCCTCTGTAGTTGCCCACTGGCGCAGCCAGTCAACCAGAGTAAGGTCGTTTTCAAAAAACTCATGGTTATCAGCAGGCAGGTAAGACTGTATGGTAGTAATACCCCAGTCAAATGATCCGCTGTCCGGCTTCATGTTGCCATTAATTATTTCATAAAAGGCTGTAGTAGCACGCGAATCCTTAGAGAACACTACCACTTTATCACCTTTTGCCATATTAAGGTCCACATTTTTAAACAGCAGTTCGCCGTCTATAGATGCGCTAAGGTCTTTTATATTTAATATTTGGTCACCTGCCTCACGTTCCTGTTCAAAAATAATTGCAGGATACCTTCTGCTAGAAGGCTTGATGTCATCCACCTTAAGCTTTTCGAGCATTTTTTTACGGCTTGTAGCCTGTTTAGATTTAGCCACGTTTGCGCTAAAACGCATAATGAACTCCTGTAATTCCTTCTTCTTCTCGTCTGCCTTCTTGTTTTGCTGTGCCCTTTGCCTTGCTGCAAGCTGGCTGGACTCGTACCAAAACGTATAGTTACCGGAATAGTGGTTGATCTTACCGAAGTCAATATCTGAAATATGCGTACACACAGCATCAAGGAAGTGACGGTCGTGAGATACAACAATTACTGTATTATCATAATTTGCCAAAAAGTTTTCAAGCCATGAAATAGTTTCAAAATCAAGGTCGTTGGTAGGCTCATCCATGATAAGCACGTCAGGGTTGCCAAATAAAGCCTGTGCCAATAGCACACGAACCTTAAGCTTGCTGTCCATATCACCCATAAGCGTGTAATGGAACTCCTCGCCTATACCAAGGTTAGAAAGCAGCGCCGCCGCATCAGAGTCGGCATTCCAGCCGTTCATCTCCTCAAAAATAACCTGTAGTTCTCCTACCCTTTCAGCATCCTTATCAGAAAAATCAGGGTTAAGGTAAATCTCATCCATTTCCTTTTTTACAGCAAAAAGGGTTTTATTACCCATCATAACCGTTTCCAGTACTGTATGCTCATCAAACATATTGTGGTTCTGGTTAAGCACACTCATACGCTTGCCCGGCTCCAGGTGAACGTGTCCTGATGTAGGATCCTGGTCTCCCGCAAGTATTTTTAGGAAAGTGGATTTACCGGCACCATTGGCACCAATGATACCGTAACAGTTGCCTTGGGTAAAGGTTGTGTTAACTTCGTCAAATAATATTCTTTTACCGAACTGAACCGATAAATTAGATACTGAAAGCATGTTGAAAAATTTTTTGCAAAACTACAAAAAATAAGGGACTATTCAATTATGCACAGATTTAATAAAAAGCTAAAATATATTGAAGCAACGTAACTAAGCTACTGTTTTACTTTACCACTTCACATATAGGTATCCATATCTCTTCTTCCGATTCATCACTGCCATTATTGTATTTTTCTCCCAATACTTCAAAATGTGGGCGGTTATCCAGTTCATAACCTGACTGTGGTAACCATTCCTGCAAAATATACCTGAAAACTTCCGCCGCATTGGCAGGATTGCCTTTGTAATGAAATACAGCATACAAGCCTCCCGGCAGCACAAAAGTTTCCATGCCTTCCGGAATTGTATTAAAATCAGTCACTTCGGTCAAAGCCCATTTCTCAAATTCGGCTGATGGGTCAAAATTCTTAAAGAAATCTTTACCATAAACCTGCAACGAATACAAATCATTGCTAACAGTATTAGTAACCTCCTTTCGTCTGGGCATAAAACTACGCCATAATTCGGCGGTACGGTTATTAGCAAAGGATATTGTAAGGCGATAGCCTATTAGTTTTTTTGGTGAGATAGATTGGATGCTTGGTGTCATTATAATTTTTTGTAGATTGTAAAAATATAGATTTAATTTCTTGTATAACTCACTTCAATCTTTAACAATTTCTTCTATATGCCTCATTTAAAAATACCCTTAAAATCAGTATCTTTGCGTTTTGCACAAATTTGCTATGCTAAATACCGAAGAAACGATTGAAGTAATGGGCGCCCGTGTCCATAATCTTAAAAATATAGACGTTACCATTCCCCGCGAAAAGCTTGTTGTTATAACCGGCCTTTCGGGTTCCGGGAAATCCTCACTGGCTTTTGATACTATTTATGCCGAAGGGCAGCGCAGGTATATTGAAACTTTTTCTGCATACGCGCGTCAGTTTTTAGGCGGGCTGGAACGCCCCGATGTGGATAAGATAGATGGCCTCTCGCCTGTTATTGCTATAGAGCAGAAAACAACCAGTAAAAGTCCGCGCTCTACGGTAGGTACCATTACCGAGATTTATGACTTCCTGAGGCTGCTATATGCCCGTGCCGGAGACGCTTACAGCTACGTTACCGGAGAAAAAATGGTGAGCTACAGCGACGACCAGATTAAAGAACTTATTGTTGAAAAATTTAATGGTAAGCGTATAACCATACTTGCCCCTATTGTACGTGCACGTAAAGGGCATTACCGCGAACTTTTTGAACAGATATCCAAACAGGGTTTTTTAAAGGTGCGTGTGGATGGCGAAATTAAGGATATTGAAAGCGGCATGAAGTTGGACCGCTATAAAACACATGACATTGAAACGGTTATAGACCGTATGCAGGTTGATACCGGTGCTGATATTGACAAGCGGCTATCGGAAAGCATTAAAACAGCTATGTATCATGGTGATGATGTAATGATGGTAATCGAGCATGATACTAACGAAGCCCGTTATTACAGCCGTAACCTTATGTGCCCTACTTCGGGTATATCCTACCCTAACCCTGAGCCTAACAACTTTTCGTTTAACTCCCCAAAAGGTGCCTGTGATACCTGTAACGGACTTGGTACCGTAAACGAAATAAACCTTAGGAAAATAATACCCAACCCTAAGCTTTCTATAAAGCAGGGAGGTTTTGCGCCTCTTGGCGAATATAAAAATTCCTGGATTTTTAAGCAGCTTGAAGTTATAGGCGAAAAATATGGCTTTAAGATTACCGATGCCATAGAAACCATACCCAATGAGGCTATGGACATGATAATGAATGGCGGAAAGGAAAAGTTTACGCTTAACTCAAAATCGCTGGGTGTTAACCGTGAATACAAAATTGATTTTGAAGGTATATCAAGCTTCATTAAAAACCAGCATGACGAAAGCGGCTCCTCCTCTATCAAAAGGTGGGCAAAGGACTTTATGGACGAAATAGAATGTCCAGCCTGTCATGGATCCCGGCTTAAAAAGGAATCACTTTACTTTAAGATAGACGGTAAGAATATTGCTGAACTGTCTTTTATGGATATATCAGACCTGGCTGAATGGTTTGAAGATCTTAATGAAAGACTCTCTGAAAAACAAAGGATTATTGCCTCAGAGATTGTAAAAGAAATAAAAGCGCGCCTTAGCTTCCTTGTGGATGTTGGGCTTAATTACCTGGCACTTAACCGAAGCTCAAAATCACTTTCGGGCGGAGAGGCACAGCGCATAAGGCTTGCCACTCAAATAGGCTCTCAGCTTGTAGGGGTTTTATATATACTTGACGAACCGAGTATAGGCCTGCACCAACGTGATAATGAAAAACTTATTCACTCCCTCGAGCAGTTAAGGGATATAGGTAATTCTGTTATTGTGGTGGAGCATGACAAGGATATGATAGAGCGGGCCGACTATGTAATTGATATAGGCCCCGCAGCAGGACGTTTTGGTGGACAGATTGTAAGTAAAGGCACTCCTGAAGAACTTTATAAAGAACATACTCTTACGGCTTCATACCTTAATGGCGAAAAAGAAATTGCCGTACCTAAAAAACGCCGCGAAGGCAACGGCAAGTCTATAAAGCTTACAGGCGCTACAGGAAACAACCTTAAAAATGTTACTGTAGAATTCCCGTTAGGTAAGCTGATTTGTGTTACAGGAGTATCGGGCAGCGGAAAATCCACACTTATAAACGAAACGCTGTACCCTATACTTAATGCACATTTTTTTAATGCGGTAAAGAAACCACAGCCTTATAAAAAGATTGAAGGCCTGGAGCATATTGATAAGGTTATTGATATAGACCAGTCACCTATTGGCCGTACACCACGATCTAACCCTGCTACTTATACCGATGTTTTCTCTGAAATACGCAGGCTGTTTACACAAACGCCTGAAGCTATGATAAGAGGTTACAAGCCGGGAAGATTTAGTTTTAATGTAAGCGGTGGCCGCTGCGAAACCTGTGAGGGATCAGGACTACGTGTGATAGAAATGAATTTCCTTCCGGATGTATATGTAGAATGTGAAACCTGCCAGGGCAAACGCTTTAACAGAGAAACGCTGGAGATACGATATAAAGGCAAATCCATATCGGATGTATTGGAAATGACTGTTGACGAAGCTGTTGTGTTTTTTGAGAATATCCCGAAAATATACCGCAAGATTAAAACCATACAGGATGTAGGGCTGGGCTATATAACACTGGGACAGCAAAGTACTACCCTTTCCGGTGGGGAAGCCCAAAGGATAAAACTGGCATCTGAGCTTTCTAAAAAAGACACGGGTAATACTTTCTATATACTGGATGAACCTACCACAGGACTTCACTTTGAAGATATAAGGGTTCTTATGGAAGTTATTAACAAGCTGGTTAAAAAAGGTAATACCATACTAATTATTGAGCATAATATGGACGTTATTAAGCTGGCAGACTATATTATAGATATTGGCTATGAAGGTGGTAAAGGCGGCGGACAGCTGGTGGCTAAAGGCACCCCCGAGGAAATAGTTAAGAATAAAAAAAGCTATACAGCACAGTTTCTTAAAAAAGAGCTATCTTAGTTTAAACAGGTAATTATAATAACAAGCTATGTCAAAAGACACCTACGAAAACGAGGACGAACGAATACATGAAGTTTTAAAACAGAAGCCCTGGAGTGAGATAAGGAGCAATGACTCCTGGGTAATCTTCAAGGTAATGGCAGAATTTGTAAACGGATTTGAAAGCATGGCACGTATAGGCCCTTGTGTTTCAATATTTGGGTCTGCAAGGACAAAACCTGAAGATAAATATTACCTGCTAGCCGAGAGGATTGCAGAGAAAATCTCGAAGGCAGGCTACGGTGTTATCACCGGGGGCGGTCCCGGTATTATGGAGGCTGGTAACAAGGGTGCCAGCAGAGGCGTGAGCCCATCTGTAGGTTTAAATATAGAATTACCTTTTGAACAGCACTTTAACCCATTTATAGACCCTGATAAAAACCTTAATTTTGATTACTTCTTTGTACGCAAAGTAATGTTTGTAAAATACTCTCAGGGATTTGTGGTTATGCCGGGCGGTTTTGGTACACTGGACGAAATGTTTGAGGCCATAACACTTATCCAGACAAAAAAGATAGCCAAATTTCCTATTATCCTTGTTGGTTCTGAATTTTGGAGCGGGCTTTTAGATTGGCTAAAAACAGTACTGATTGAAAAATATTTTAATGCCAGTCCTGAAGATATTAATCTTATAAAAGTGGTGGACACGGAAGATGAGGTGCTTGATGTAATAGATAAGTTCTATAAAAAATACAATCTTAGCCCTAACTTTTAACGTGCTTAAAACTTTAACGATTACTGAGGCAACTGTACAGATAACTT
>CAMPIZ010000071.1 GCA_946886675.1 uncultured Flavobacterium sp. | reverse complement strand
AATAAATAACGATGAAAATATTAGCCTTTGGCGGAAGCAGCAGTAAAAACTATATTAATAAGAAATTGGCAATTTATGCCGCAAATCTTTTTGAAGGAGGAGAGGTAGAAATAATAGACCTTAATAACTTTGAGCTGCCTCTGTTTAGTGTAGATAAAGAAAAAGAATTGGGTAAGCCGGAAATAGCCCATGTATTTCTTGATAAAATAGAAAATGCCGATATACTGGTATTGTCCCTTGCGGAGCATAATGGCGCATTCAGTTCTGCATTTAAAAATATATACGACTGGGCTTCAAGACAAAAGAAAGAAGTCTTTGCCCAAACGCCCATGCTGCTGTTGGCTACTTCACCAGGCAGAAGGGGAGGGCATGATGTGCTTGAAGTTGCCAAAATAAGCCTGCCCCGTTATGGTGGCAATATAAGGGCTATATTTTCGCTGCCATCCTTTAATGAAAATTTTGATACAGAGATGGGTAAGATTTCCAATAAAGAGCATGATGATGCGTTAAAGGAAATAATACGAAACTTTGATTATGAAAAAAACAATTAAAAGAGCTATAAGGGTAACCGGCAGGTTTCTGCTGGCAATAACTGCTTTTATTGTTTTATACCTTATAGCTGTTTTTATACTTTCATACATTCCTGTAAATACGAACGCAGTTAAAGGCGATGATGTTACGGTATATGTAAACTCAAACGGGGTGCATACCGACATAATTGTGCCTGTAAAGAACGAAGTTAAAGACTGGAGTAAAACTATACTTTACAGCCATACAAAAGCAAACGACAGCACTGCAAAATATGTTGCCTTTGGCTGGGGAGATAAGGGTTTTTATCTTGAAACGCCGCAGTGGAGCGATCTAAAGGCAAGTACGGCTTTTAATGCTGCTTTTTATTTGGGTACATCTGCCATGCATACAAGGTTTTACAGGCAGGTAAATGAGGATGAAGACTGTGTAAAGCTACAGCTTAGTAAAGAAGATTATAAAGCTTTAATCAATTACATAGAGGAGAGTTTTTCTTATGATGCAGGTAATAATTTACAGCTGATAGCAAACAGCGGCTATGGACTGTATGATACTTTTTATGAGGGTAAAGGTAAATACAGTCTTTTCTATACGTGTAATACATGGACAAACTGTGCACTAAAGGCAGCTAATCAGCGCACGAGTCTTTGGACACCTTATGATAAAGCTATTTTATATCACTGTCGGCCTTAGTTTCTTAGGGGCTTAGATACTAAAAACTGGCAGGATTTTTGGTTTTATAAAAGTATGAGAAACATAACTTTAAAAATTGCATTTAGTCTTTTATTGTTTTGGTGTTTTATCCTGCCTGTTTCCGCGCAGGATTTTGCTAAAGTAGACACTAAGGTAAAAAGCTATTCCAACTCTTTTTCAGATATAGATAAGTTTGCCGAAAAGGTAAGCAATGATTTTTCGCGTGATGATGAAAAAGCCCGCGCTATTTTTACATGGATAGCTTTAAATGTGAGATATGATATTGGCAAACAGCCAGGTAAGAGTGATCATGCCTGGAATGCGGTAAAAATTAATGGTGACTGGAAGTTAATAGATGTTACATGGGCTGCAGGGGCTGCAACAGGAAATCCACCAAAGTTTGAATTTAATTTTAACGATAAGTATTTCTTTACAGATCCTGATGTGTTTTTCCTTAACCATTTCCCCGATGACAAGCGCTGGCTGCTAACCAATAAAACCGAAAGCGATTTTGCAAACCTGCCACTATACTATGGTAATTATCTTATGGGTGGTTATGAGTTTGTAACGCCTTTTTTAGGTACACTTACCAATTTAAAATCTAATATTATTCCGTTTAAGATTAAAAATCTTAAACCGGGAGATAGGGTAGCTTATTATTTAAGCAACAAAAAGATTTTTAAAGAAGTACATCCTGTGCTTAATGGCGAGACGGCTGAGTTTGAAGTTCAGTTGGAAAATAATGCAAATGGATATATCACTATTTACATTAATCAACAATCGGTTGCGGCATACCGCATAAACAGGGCTTAAATACTGCAATAAATTTATATGCCGTATGTTGAGATGCTTTTAATAAGTTTCTTTCATACGGCTTTCATTTTATGCGTTTATATAATATATTAGCAGAAAATCCGTAAATTTTATGCTGGAGCAGAATCAGTACACTGAAGACAATATCCGTTCATTAGACTGGAAGGAACACATCCGTATGCGTCCCGGTATGTACATCGGTAAGCTGGGAGATGGCTCTTCGCCGGATGACGGTATTTATATACTTATTAAAGAGGTGATAGACAACTCTATAGATGAGTTTGTTATGGGCACCGGTAAGACCATAGAAATTACGGTAAAGGATAAAACCGTAACCGTAAGGGATTATGGCCGTGGAATTCCGCTGGGTAAGGTGGTAGATGTGGTTTCTAAAATGAATACCGGTGGTAAGTATGACTCCAAAGCATTTAAAAAATCGGTCGGTTTAAATGGTGTAGGTACTAAAGCTGTAAATGCGCTTTCAAGTTATTTTAGGGTAGAATCGATAAGAGATAACCAGATTAAGGCTGCTGAATTTTCGGCAGGTGAGCTTACCGGAGAGGAAGACCTTGCGGAAACCACTAAACGAAAGGGTACAAAGGTTACGTTTCTTGCAGATGATGCCATTTTTAAAAACTACAAGTACCGTAATGAGTATATAGAAAAAATGCTCAAAAATTATTGTTACCTGAATACAGGACTGACTATAATTTATAACGGGGAGAAATTTTATTCAGAAGAAGGTTTAAAAGACCTTTTGGGAGAAACCATAAGCGAAGACGACAGGATTTATCCTATAATCCATCTTAAGGATGATGATATAGAGATTGCCATGACGCACAGTAAGACCCAGTACAGCGAAGAATATTATTCGTTTGTAAACGGGCAGAATACTACTCAGGGTGGTACCCATCTTGCGGCTTTCAGAGAAGCTATAGTAAGGACCATTAAAGAGTTTTATAATAAAAACTTTGAGGCCGCCGATATAAGAAAATCCATTGTAAGCGCTATAAGCGTTAAGGTAGAGGAACCGGTTTTTGAATCGCAGACCAAAACCAAATTAGGTTCAACCGATATGGGGCCTAACCAGCCTACGGTGCGTACCTTTGTAAACGATTTTATAAAAACCAAGCTTGACAACTTCCTGCACCGTAATCCTGAAGTTGCCGATGCGCTGCTTAAAAAGATATTACAGGCAGAACGTGAACGAAAAGAGCTTTCGGGCATTCGCAAGCTTGCAAGGGACAGGGCAAAAAAAGCCAGTCTTCATAATAAAAAACTGCGTGACTGCCGGGTGCATTTAACAGATGCCAAGAACCCGCGAAGTTTAGAGAGTACGTTGTTTATAACAGAGGGTGACTCAGCATCTGGATCGATAACAAAATCCAGAGATGTAAATACCCAGGCGGTTTTCAGTTTAAGGGGTAAGCCGCTTAACTCATATGGCATGAGCAAGAAGATTGTTTATGAAAATGAAGAGTTTAACCTGCTGCAGGCAGCCCTGGATATTGAAGAGGAAATGGAAAACCTGCGTTACAACAACATTGTAATTGCAACCGATGCTGATGTGGACGGTATGCACATCCGCTTACTGCTGATTACATTTTTCCTGCAATTTTTTCCGGAGCTGATAAAAGAGAATCATCTCTATATATTGCAAACACCTCTTTTTCGGGTAAGGAACAAGAAAGAAACCATATACTGCTACTCTGAAGAAGAGCGTAAGGCTGCAATAGAAAAGCTGAAAGGCAAGCCGGAAATAACCCGCTTTAAGGGACTGGGCGAGATTAGCCCTGATGAATTCAAGCATTTTATAGGTGAAGATATTCGCCTTGACCCTGTATTGATGGATAAAGCTACTTCTGTTGAAACCCTGCTGGAGTTCTACATGGGTAAAAACACACCCGACAGGCAGGAATTTATTATCAATAACCTGAAGGTAGAGCTTGATGTGGTGGAGAAATAACATAAATCAGATTAGAGATGGAAGGCAGGGATATTAGATGGCATCAACGGTTTAGCAACTTTCAAAAAGCACTGGCACAGTTAAACAAAGCTGTGGATTACTTTAACCATAATGAATTAAATGATCTTGAAAAACAGGGTATTATTCAGGCTTTTGAATTTACACATGAATTAGCCTGGAATGTAATTAAAGATTATTTCTTTTATCAGGGGAATACAGAGATAAGAGGGAGCAGGGATGCTGTGAGGGAAGCCTATAAATTTGGATTAATTGCATCTGATTCCGGAGAGTCATGGATGAAGATGATTATTAGCAGGAATAAAACCTCTCACACTTATGATGAAAATACTGCTAATGAAATTGTTGAAAACATAACCGGAGATTATATTTCTGAGTTTAATGCTTTTAATATCAAAATGCAACAGTTAAGAGATGCTGAGTAATGTTTGGATTATCTGATATATTACAAGAAAAATTATGCTCCGTTTTCCGTAAGTATAACTGTATTGATGAAGTTGTTATTTATGGCTCAAGGGCATTGGGTACAAATCGTGAAAATTCAGATATTGATATAACTCTTAAAGGCACAATACCTTTTGATAAGTTGTTGAATATTGAAATTGAAATTGATGATTTGATGTTACCTTATAAAGTTGATTTATCAGTTTATAATGCTATACAGAATAAAGAACTTATAGAGCATATTAATCGTGTAGGTAAAATATTTTTCAGGAAATAATTGTCTTGTAAATAAAATATATGGACGAAGAAAATTTAGAGCCGCTGGAAGGCGAACATTTTTATGATAAGTCGGATAATCCGGAATCTCAGGATACTATTACTAAGGTAACGGGTATGTACAAAGACTGGTTCCTGGATTATGCTTCCTATGTTATCCTGGAGCGTGCAGTGCCGGCCATTGAAGATGGTTTTAAGCCTGTACAGCGAAGGATAATGCATTCACTCAAGGAACTTGATGACGGACGCTATAATAAAGTGGCTAATGTGGTGGGGCATACCATGCAGTACCACCCGCATGGTGACGCCAGTATAGGCGACGCTATGGTTCAGATAGGGCAAAAAGACCTGCTTATCGATACACAGGGTAACTGGGGTAATATCCTTACAGGTGACGGTGCGGCTGCTTCCCGTTATATAGAGGCACGCCTTTCTAAATTTGCGCTGGATGTATTGTACAGCCCTAAGATTACTACATGGCAGTTATCTTATGACGGACGTAAAAATGAGCCGGTACATCTCCCTGTTAAGTTTCCGTTATTATTAGCACAGGGAGCCGAGGGTATTGCAGTGGGCTTATCTACAAAAGTACTTCCTCATAACTTTAATGAGCTTATAGATGCCTCTGTTAAGATATTAAAGAACAAGCCTTTTACACTTTATCCTGATTTTCCAACCGGTGGTGTTGCCGATATATCAAATTACAATGATGGTGTGCGGGGCGGCCGTGTAAGGGTGCGTGCCAAGATTTCGCAACTGGATAAAAGTACGCTTGTAATTACCCAGATTCCTTTTACTACCAATACTTCAAGCCTAATAGACAGCATATTGAAGGCCAACGAAAAAGGTAAGATCAAAATACGTAAGATTGAAGATAATACTGCAGCCGAGGTAGAGATATTAATACATCTTCCTGCGGGAGTTTCGCCGGATAAAACTATAGATGCGCTTTATGCTTTTACAGCCTGTGAAACCTCTATAGCACCGCTTGGCTGTGTTATTGAAGACCAGAAGCCGTTATTTATAGGCGTGAGCGATATGCTAAAGATTTCTACCAATAGAACGGTAGATCTACTAAAGCGGGAGCTTGAAATTGAGTTGGATGAGCTTGAAGAGCAATGGCATTTTCAGTCGCTGGAGCGTATTTTTATTGAAAATAGGATTTACCGCCTTATTGAGGAGGAGGAAACCTGGGAAGGCGTTATTAAGGCTATTGATGAAGGGCTGAAACCTTTTACAAAACACCTTAAACGTGCGGTAACCGAAGATGATATTGTAAGGCTTACTGAAATACGGATTAAGCGTATATCAAAATTTGATATTGATAAGGCACAGGAAAAAATTGAAGCTCTTGAAGGTGATATAGAAAAAGTAAAATATAAACTTGACCATATAATCGAATTTGCTATAAGCTTTTTCCAAAACCTTAAGGATAAGTATGGCAAAGGGCGTGAGCGTAAAACTGAACTGAGAAGCTTTGACAATATAGAAGCTACAAAGGTTGTACTTCGTAACACTAAGTTATATGTAAACCGCGAAGAAGGTTTTATTGGTACAGGGCTTAAAAAAGACGAATATGTAGCCGATTGTTCGGATATTGACGATGTAATTGTCTTTTTGCGTGATGGTAACATGATGGTAACAAAAGTGGATGTAAAGACTTTTGTTGGAAAGGACATTATTCATGTTGCTATATTCGATAAGAATGATAAGCGTACCATTTACAACATGATTTACCGCGACGGTAAATCAGGCCCGTCTTATGTAAAACGTTTTAACGTAACAGGGGTAACAAGGGATAAACTATATGATTTAAGCCAGGGTACAAAAGGGTCGCAGATACTATATTTTTCATGCAATCCTAATGGCGAAGCCGAAGTGGTTACTGTACTCCTAAGGCAGGTAGGCAGCATCAAAAAGCTCAAGTTCGATCTTGATTTTGCATCCTTAGCCATTAAAGGAAGAGGATCAAGAGGTAATACAGTTACAAAATACCCAATTAAAAAGATTGAACTTAAGGAAAAAGGCATATCTACCTTAAAACCAAGAAGGATATGGTTTGATGATACAGTACAGCGCCTTAATGTAGATGGCAGGGGAGAGCTACTGGGCGAATTCAGGCCTAACGACAGGCTGCTTATAGTTAACCAGTCGGGCAAGGTAAAAACCATTATCCCAGAGCTTTCCACACATTTTGAGGAAGGAATGATAGTACTGGAAAAATGGCATCCTAAAAAGCCTATATCGGCAATATATTATGATGGCGAAAAACAACGCTATTATGTAAAACGCTTTTTGGTTGAAAACGAAAATAAGGAAGAGATTTTTATAACGGAGCATGCCAACTCACAGCTTGAAATAGTATCTACAGATTACAGGCCTGTAGCTGAGGTTATATTCTCAAAAGTAAAAGGCGTACAAAAAGAAAACCTGCAGGTAGACCTGGAAGATTTTATTGCTGTAAAAGGTATAAAAGCTTTAGGCAACCAGTTAACCAGTGATAAAGTTAAGCAGATAAACCTGTTAGACCCGTTGCCGTTTGATGAACCGGAGGAAGAAGTACCGGAGGAAATGGAAGTAAAGGATGAGGTAGATCTTACCGATGAAAACACTACTATATCCTTAGATGATGACGGGCAGATAACATTGTCTTTAGACTGATAAAAAAACTCCTGCTACCGGCAGGAGTTTTTTATTATAAGAGTTTATTAATTTCCTCTTCCAGTGTTTGCTGTAAATTTTCATTAAACCCGGGTTCGGCATATTGTATAACCCCGTTTTTATCTATAATGTATAGAGTTGGGAATCCATATATGTTATAGTC
>CAMPIZ010000070.1 GCA_946886675.1 uncultured Flavobacterium sp. | reverse complement strand
TTAAATAATTTTGCCGGGATAAAATGCCCAAGCTCATGCAGCACAATCAATAACGATAAACTCAATAAAAACTGAGAGAGTTTTATTACTACTTCCATTTTAAAATTTTAGATACTCTGTTAACGCACAAAAATAGTGTTTTCTGATAACTAACCACATTTAATTTTTACAGATTAAACCTTTTAAATGTTTGTTAATAATCAATCTGCCTGTTTTAACTTCGGTTTTTGTAAGGTAACTTTACAGTTAATAAATCCGCTGCTTTTGGATTTAAGCAAAAACACACCTTTTTGTTCACTTAAAACCGCATCATTTATGGCCTCAAAACTGTTTTCTTTATTACAGATAAAGAGTATTATCCTTAAAAACCGCATAGTTATATCCCCCATGTGCCAGTATTCGGCAGAAGATGGTTTTGCAAACGACTGGCACCTTGTACATCTGGGCGCAAGGGCTATTGGCGGGGCAGGGCTTATTATACAGGAAGCTACCGCTGTTTCACCGGAAGGCCGTATAACTCCGGAAGACCTGGGTATATGGAAAGACGAGCATATAGAGAAATACAAACAAATAACCTCTTTTATACTTCGTGAAAATGCCATGCCGGGCATACAGCTTGCCCATGCCGGACGCAAAGCCAGTACTGCTACACCCTGGCAGGGCCGCCGCAGGCTTACCGAAGCTGAAAACGGATGGCAGACTGTAGCTCCCAGTGCAGTACCCTATTATGAAGATGATACACATCCGCCCCTTGAAATGGATAAAGCTGCTTTACAAAAAGTTGTTGCCGACTTTAAAGCTGCAGCCAGAAGGGCTCACGAAGCGTGCTATAAGGTACTGGAAATACATGCGGCCCATGGTTACCTGCTGCATCAGTTTCTTTCACCTCTCTGCAATAAAAGAAATGATGAATATGGCGGGTCTTTTGAAAACCGTATAAAGCTGCTACTGGAAGTATTGGAAGCCGTGAAAACCGAATGGCCTAACGATCTTCCTCTTTTTGTAAGGATATCGGGAACAGACTGGGCTGCCGGGGGCTGGAATGAAGATGAGTCGGTTAAGCTGGCAAAAATACTGAAGGAAAAAGGTGTTGATGTGATTGATTGTTCAAGTGGAGGTGCAGTACCTTACCAAAACATACCCGAAGGCCCTAACTATCAGGTTCCCATTGCAGAACGTATTAAGAAAGAAACAGGCATCCATACCGGAGCCGTAGGCCTGATAACTGAAGCTGCACAAGCTGAGGAAATACTGGAAAAAGAACAGGCAGACCTGGTATTTTTTGCCCGTGAATCGCTGCGTGACCCGCATTTGGGGCTTAATTTTGCACACGATTTAAAAGCAGATATAATTTGGCCTAAGCAGTATGAAAGGGCACATCTGGAAGATTAGTCAGCCAACATTCAGTACATAGTAATAAATAACCGCAACATCTATTAATAGCTATGCAAAAAATAAAAGCAGCTCTGCTTTCCTATGGCATGTCGGGCAAAGTATTCCATGCCCCCTTTTTAGAAGTGCATCCCCGTTTTGAGCTTACAGGCTCGTGGGAGCGCAGCAAAAAACTTATTCAGCAGGATTATCCTGATGCAAAGAGCTATGAATCTCTTGAAGAGCTCTTAAGTGATGATATAGACCTTGTTATAGTAAACACACCTATAGAAACCCATTTTGAATACACTAAAAAAGTACTGGAAGCAGGAAAACATGTTCTGGTAGAAAAAGCCTTTACTACAAATACTGCCGAAGCTGAAGAGCTACGCGACCTGGCTAAAGCAAAAGGACTAAAACTGGCTGTTTATCATAACCGCCGGTGGGACAGCGATTTTAAAACTGTAAAGGAAGTTGTTGACGAAAACCTGCTTGGTGACATTGTAGAAGCCGAGTTTCGCTTTGACCGCTATAACCCAAACCTCAGTGCTAAAACACATAAAGAAACCAAAAATCCCGGAGCAGGTATACTTATGGATCTTGGTTCTCATATTATAGATCAGGCACTGCACTTGTTTGGAATGCCCGACAGTGTGTTTGCAGATTTAAGGGTAACACGCAAAAACTCTCTAAACGACGATATGCTGGACATCCTGCTTTATTACCCTGATAAAAGGGTACGCCTACGTGCAGGTTTCTTTTTCAGGGAACCAGTACCTGCCTATGCGCTTCATGGTACAAAAGGGTCGTTCTTAAAAAGTCGTGGCGATATACAGGAAGATGAACTCAAAACAGGTAAAAAACCAACAGCGGAAGGATTGGGAGAGCCAAAAGATAAAGCCGGGATACTGCATACCGAGAAAAACGGCGAAATATACAGGGGCCATATTCCTACGCGGCCCGGTAACTATTATGCGCTGTTTGATGCGCTTTACCATTCTGTTACCGAGGGTAAAAAAGAACCTGTTACAGCACAGGACGGTGTTAACGTAATGAAAATTATAGATGCAGCTGTTCTAAGCAGCGAGGAGCAAAAAGTAATCCAACTAAAATAGTATTGTTATGCAAAAAAGAGATTTAGGAAGCACCGCATTGCAGGTTTACCCCATTACGTTGGGAGGAAATGTATTTGGCTGGACAATAGACGAGAAAAGATCGTTTGAAATACTGGATGCTTTTATAGGCGCCGGTTTCAATTTTATTGATACTGCTGATATTTATTCGCGATGGGCACAGGGTAATAAAGGGGGCGAATCGGAAACTATTATCGGAAACTGGCTAAAGAAAAACAAGAATCGTGAGAAAGTTATTATCGCTACAAAAGTGGGTGGCGATATGGGCAGCGGAAAACGTGACCTGTCTAAAAAATATATTATTAAAGCTGCAGAAGAATCGCTAAAAAGACTGCAAACGGATTATATAGACCTTTACCAAAGCCACTGGGACGATGAAAATACACCTATTGAGGAAACTCTGGAGGCTTATGCACAGCTAAAAGAGGAAGGCAAAGTGCGCCATATAGGAGCGTCAAATTTTTCGGCAGAAAGACTAAAAGAATCTTTGGAAACTGCATACGAAAATGGACTACCGGCCTATGAAACTTTTCAGCCGCATTATAACCTTTATGAAAGGGAAATTTTTGAAAACGGACTTGAGCCAATATGCCTGGGAAATAACTTAGGTATCCTTAACTATTATTCGCTTGCCAGCGGCTTTCTTACAGGGAAATACCGTTCTAAAGAAGATGCTGAAAAAAGCCAGCGCGGCGGTAGTGCTGTAAAATATCTTGATGAACGCGGACTAAAAATACTGGCTGCACTGGATAAGGTAGCCGAAGAACTTAATACTAAGCAGGCTACTGTGGCTCTCGCATGGCTCATACACCGCCCATCAGTAACTGCGCCAATAGTAAGTGCCACAAGCCTGTCGCAGCTGGAAAGTATTATAAAAGCACCTGATCTTCCTATAACTGCCGATCAGTTAGAATTTTTAACAGCGCAAAGTGCTTGGTAGTTAATCTCAAATATCCTTAATATTTCCAATCATGAAAAAGTTTATAACATTCCTAGTACTTATACTGTCATTATATGTTACCGCACAGGATAAAGAACCGGAAGTATCTGGCCTCAAGCTGGAAAACATTGAGTATCCTTTCCCGGTAAGTGAGATTACTTTAAATATACAGGGGCAAAGTCTTATAATGGCATATATGGACCTGAAGCCGCAAAAGCCCAATGGTAAAACCGTAATGCTGCTGCATGGTAAAAATTTTTGCGGAGCATACTGGGAGCAAACTGCCAAAGACCTGGCAAAAGAAGGCTATAGGGTTATAATTCCGGATCAGATAGGCTTTGGAAAGTCATCAAAGGTTACTAATATTCAGTACAGCTTTCAGTTGCTGGCAGAAAACACAAAGGCTGTGCTGGACAAACTCGGCATAACAAAAGTAAATGTACTTGGCCACTCTATGGGCGGGATGCTCGCCACACGCTTTGCGCTAATGTATCCGGAAGTTACCGAGAAGCTAATACTGGAAAACCCTATTGGACTGGAAGACTGGAAGGTAGTGGTACCTTATCAAAGTGTCGATGATTGGTATAAAAACGAACTGGAGCAGGATTATGAAAAAATTAAAAATTACCAGCTTAAGTTTTATTACGACGGCAAATGGAAACCTGAGTATGATAAATGGGTTAATATATTGGCAGGCTGGACACTAAATAAAGATTATCCGATAATAGCAAAAAACTCGGCACTTACTTATGACATGATTTTTACCCAGCCTGTTTGCTATGAGTTTGAAAATCTAACAGTGCCTACCCTGCTTATTATAGGCCAGCGTGACCGTACTGCACTGGGCAAAGCAAAGGCCCCAAAAGAGGTACAGGACGATTTAGGCAATTATCCTAAACTGGGCAAACTGACTGCTGCAAAAATTAAAAATTCAACTCTTGCGGAAATTGATGGCATAGGCCATCTGCCGCATATAGAAGCATATGAAAGATTTATAGAACCATTAAAGGATTTCCTGAAAAAGTAAGTTATTTGCATTGTGGAAATAAATGGCAAATATACAGGAGCGGTACTCGCTTATAAGAAGCAGTATAGAGATGTAAAAGCTTCTTACCTCAACAGGATAAGGTGGGCAGTTTCTTTATATTATTTTGCCATGGGACTGTGTTTTGCCACTTGGGCCAGCCGTATACCGGATATTAAAGCCGATTTAGGACTTTCTGAAGCCGATTTAGGTACTGTACTTTTTGCCATCCCCTTTGGGCAGCTGTTTATTATGCCTTTTTCCGGTAGCCTGGCTACAAAATATGGCAGCCATAAAACAGCTGTTATTGGTCTTAGCTTATATGTTATAAGCCTTACAACATTGGGACTGGGTACAGAAAGATGGCACCTGCTGCTGGCATTGTTCTTTTTTGGCATGTTCAGTAATCTTACCAATATTTCCATCAATACACAGGGCATTTATACCGAAGGGCTTTTTAAGCGGGCAATAATGTCGTCGTTTCATGGGGCCTGGAGTATTGCGGGCTTTAGCGGTGCGTTGATAAGCCTTGGTATGACAGCATTGCATTTAAGTCCGTTACTGCATTTCGCGAGTGTTTCTGCCATATTACTTATTGTTGTGCTTACCAACTATAAATACCTGGTAAAAGTAAAAGCGAAGAAACAAGCCGAAATAAAGAAAAAGGGTTTGCCTAAAATAAATACTGCCTTATTATGGCTGGGCATAACAGGTTTTTGCTGCATGCTGAGCGAAGGCATAATGTTTGACTGGAGTGGTGTATATTTTAAAGATGTTGTAAAAGCTCCGGAGCAGCTAGTGGTATTGGGTTACACTTCGTTTATGCTAATGATGGCTACAGGCCGGTTTTTAGGTGACCGGGTTATACAAAAATTCGGCCGAAGAAAAATATTACAAATCAGTGGATGCCTTATATCCATAGGGCTTTTTAGCGCCGTTCTGCTACCTTATATAGCTACCGCCGCCCTTGCTTTTATGCTTGTAGGTATTGGTGTATCTACCATTGTGCCTACAGTATACAGCCTTGCAGGGAGAACTAAAGATATACCACCGGGCATAGCCCTTACTATGGTTTCCAGCGTAAGTTTCCTTGGCTTTATGCTTGGCCCTCCGGTTATTGGCTACATTGCTGAAGCGTGGGGATTAAGGGCATCATTTGCCATTATAGGCATTTTTGGATTTATTATTGCCATTATGGTAAGCAGGATCAAGGTTTTTAATGAAGCTTAGCCTCACTACTCTTTTATAAATTTAAAAGTTGCTGCGCCTCCGTTTGTAACAAGCCTTATAAAATACACTCCTGCTGAAAGTGAAGATAAATCCCACTGTCTCCCCGTGGCAAACTCCATTTCTTTACTGCCCAGCATGTTGTAAACAACCGCTTTTTGTACTTCTGCATTTTCCGGCAGCTGTATCTTCAGGATGTCTTTTACAGGGTTAGGGTATATTTTTACAGCCTGCAAATCAAATTGCCTTGTGTTAAGAAAAGCACTGTTGGCGCAAATAATATCTCTCTCAGGATCCACTTCTGCACCTGTTACGATAAAAGGCACTTCGATAACAAACTCCTGTCCGTTTGTTGTATTATCCAAAACTGCATCAAAAGTTTCATTTCCTTCTCCGGTAAGACGCACCGTTACAGGCATTTCAAAATAAGTAACGGAAGGGTGCGACTGAGTCTGGCTGATTATAATCTTTGCCTGCCCTCCGCCTAAATCCTCTGCAGTTACACTGTAAGTTGGGTAGCCCTCGCCGTATACCCAGTCGTTAAAAAATTCAGTAAGGTTTGTCCCTGATACCGCTTCAAGGTGTGCCTGCAAATCAGGTGTAAGCGCATAGGCATACGCTAAATTTTCATCAGCAAGATAGTTTTTAACTCCCTGAAAAAAATCCTCATCACCCATCACATATCTAAGCATGTGCAGCACCATTGCCCCTTTATTATAGCTAAGCCTTCCATTAAAAATACGTCCGCTGTCATTAAGCTGGCTTTCGGGTATATACACACTTCCATCCGGAGCAGAAGTAATACTTATAATCCTTCCGGCTTTCCAGTTTATAAAACCAAAATCACCATCAAAATGCTCAACAACCAGCCCGGAAAGATAGGTCGCAAAACCCTCATTAAGCCATATATCACTCCAGGAACCACAGGTAACTTTATCGCCAAACCACTGGTGGGCCAGCTCATGTGCAATAATGTTCCTGTTAAAATTCCCCATAAAGGAAACTGTAGTGTGTTCCATCCCTCCACTAAAATTACATTGGGCATGACCGTATTTTTCTTCATAAAATGGATAAATCTCAAATAATTCTTCAAACAAATCCATTATGGGCGGGGTAACTGCGAGTTCCTGCTGTGCCCACTCCAGGTTTTCCGGATAAATGTAATTTACTATAGGGAAATTATTGGGTGCAGTGCCTGCCTGCTGAGTAAATATAGAATAATTACTTACTGCTATAGCTACAAGGTAGGCCGGTATAGGGTAAGAATGGTGAAAATGTGTCGTTCTATATCCTTCGCCATCCAGTTCCTGCGATTGTTCTACACCATTAGCAACACTTACATACTGCTGTGGCGCAGTAATAAACACATCTATACTTTCTATCTTATCATTAAGATCTTGTTTGCATGGCCACCAGTCTTTTGCTCCATAAGGTTCGCTAAGAGTCCACAATACCGGGCTCCCTGAATGGGTTGCTATAGTAAAAGCCTCTTCATCAAACCCCGGCACACCGCTATAAGTAATAGTTATAGTACTGCTGCCACCACTATTTATTGTAGTGGGGAGGTCTATAATCAACTCATTACCAACCTGTGAAAACGTAAGCGAAGCTTCGCCCTGCGTTACAGAACTCACTGTAAGCTGGCTGTTAAAATCAAACGTTATATCCTCCATGTTTTCCAAAGCAGTGAACGCTGTGGTTACCTTCCCGGTTATAAAATATTCTGTAGGGTCTACCTCAAACTCCAGCTTATGGTAAGTAATATCATAATTTGCAGTATTGGGATTTACCTGCAGGTCTTTAAGTATCATTGCCGATTTCATTTCGGCATCTGCAAGGGTATTTAAATCTTCTTCAAAACTTTGCGAAAAAGCTGTACATACATACAGTAAGCA
>CAMPIZ010000069.1 GCA_946886675.1 uncultured Flavobacterium sp. | reverse complement strand
ATATATTGCCTTCTTCTTTTGCAGCTTTGTTTTTGGTTGGTATTTTATAATTTAAAGAAAACCCTATCCTTCTGCTGTCGTACCTACTGTTATAAAGTAGGTCAGTCTCCGCAATACCTAGCTGCTGCCTGTTGGTATTAAAAATATCATTTGCATATAGTGAGACAGAAAGATTATCTGACAGGAATTTTCTTGAGAAGGTTAAGCTAACCTGTTGATTAAGCGGTTTCTGTATAGTATAGTAATAATAATTACCCTGCGAGCCGGAGGTATTAAAGTTTGCCGTAAATTTTACTTTTGCCGGAAGCACAATCTGCGACATCAGGTTTAAATTCCAAACGCTTTTTGTATCTAAGCCCGGTATTATATGCTTTTGGTTTCCAACATAAATGTACAGGAAATTAATTTCGTCAGGGTTAAAATCAAACTCAAGTGTCTTTTTAAGCCCTTTTGTAAAAAGCATATACGGGATAGGTATGCCCACATTAAAATTACGGATAGTAATCTCATCCAGATTTTCCGATATGCTTGCAGCGCCATCCTGAGTAGTAATAACCCTGCTTATAATCTGGTTGTTGGCATCGGTAACAGAATAGTTTATAAAAAAGTATTCAAACGCGTTAAGCTGTATTTCAAAATTATTGTAAATGGTAGGCTCAAGGTTAGGATTGCCAAAAAAGCTTACATTAGGGTTTTGGTAATTGGTGTTATTAGGGTTTAGAGACGAGGTATTGGGCAGCCGTATCTTTTTATTATAGTTTGCATTTACATATACCTGCGGCATTATATTATACTGTATGGTAGCATTAGGAAAAAATCGGGTTTTGTGAAACGGCAATAGATCTCCGGTATCGGTTGTGCCTTCTATATTGTAGGACTCCAGCCTTCCGCCCACTATAAACTCAAAGTCTTTGTAGGTTGTATTTGCTTCGGCATAAGCAGCCAGTGATGTACGGGAGTAATCCAGGTTTTTTGTATCAAAGCTTACGGTTTCAAAGTCAAGGCGGTCTGCCAGTACCCCTGCGCTTATCTTACTTTTATCTAAAAAATTTATTTGCTGCGAATAGTCGGATTTAAACTGGTAAAAATCCTGGTCGCTGTTGTTGTCCAACACAGGGTTTTGGTTAATCCTTGAATCCAGGTTAAAGTTGTTATTGTTATTGTTGTAATTAAAACGGAAGTCGAGTTTTTGGAAAGGGTTTTCAAAACGCTTCTGGTAGGTAACCATTACATCCTGATAGTGGCCTTTTGTTTTGCTCCTGTCATCTGAGGTAAAGCCTTCGCCGCTGGCCTCAACATAGGAGGTATTATTACTTTTGCTTATATCATAATTAATAAGCAGCCGGTCTTTTTCAAAATCAAATTTTAGTCCGGTTTTTAAATAATAGTAGCGGTTAAACCTGTCGGAGTAATTATCGGAAAGTACGATATCACTGTTGTAAAACTGACTTTCGTTATAGCTCTCATTATAACTTTGCCCTCCCTGAACCTGCCAGCTGAAAAGCCTGTTTGCCGCACTTAGCATCAGGCTGTTGTTAAACCTGTGCCTTGCTTTATCATAGTTGGTATAGCTGTACCCGTTAGAGTAGGTAGCGCTCAGGTATTTTTGCGCATTTTTTGCAGTTACTATATTAATGATAGCCCCACCTGATGTAGCGGGAAATTCGGCCCCCGGCTGGGTAATTATCTCCACTTTTTCTATAGCGTTTGCAGGCATTCCTTCCAGGTAAGCATTCAACTCGTTAGAGTAAATGTTAAGCGGCCTGCCGTCCAGATATACTTCCAGCTGTTTGCCCTGATAAAGCATACCAGCCACTTCAGAAACAATAAGCCCCGGAAGTTTTTTTAAGCCCTCCATCAAAGAACCTGAATTTAAATGCGACTGTTCGGAAAAATCAAAAATAACCCTGTCAGCCTGACGCTCTACAGCTTTTTTCTTTTTTTCCAGTACCACTTCGTCAAGTTCGGTTTTCATTTCTTTTACGGTATCGGTTGCTGTTTCTTCAACCTGTGAAAATGCCGTTACCGAAACAGCCAGTAAAAGCGCAGAAAACAAAGACTTCATAAAGATGTGGTTTTGTTGGTTAGGTTAAGGCTTTAAAAGCCTTTTGTATGTGGCAATATATAAAAAAGTAGCGTAGTGTTTATAAAGAATAAAGCGGTTAATTAACCGCTTCTACCTTATAGCCTTTTTTTCTCAGGAGCATAATTACACCTTCCTTACCGCCCAGGTGGGCAGCGCCTACACCAAAAAAAGTAGGCCTTTCTTTAGCAATACCCTCAATTTTAGGGATCCAGTTTTTATTGCGGTCGGTAAGCAAAACATCGGCATTGTTGCCATACATTTTATTTTCCGTATCGGCCATAAACTTCATTATCTGCATAAGGTCTTTGGTGCGGTATACCTCCTGCATTTTATTAAATTCTGCTTTGTCTTTTTCAAGCCCGTTTTTGGCTGTAAGCATAAGTTCGTCCATTTGTTCCTGGTAAGGGATATTATCAAATATCGCCATTTGTTCCTCAACAGTTTCCAGTCCAAAAATCTCTTCCTTTTGTGTTTTTGTAATTTTAAGCAGCTCATCTTCAAATGACTGCATAGGGCAGTCCATAAACTTTGGAAGCAGCGACATGCTAATCATAGCCGGTTTAAAACGGTTCATCATTTTAACCGGTATGCCCAGCTCTTTGGTTATAAACTCATCAAGAATTACAATATCTTCCGGACTTGCAAGAGAGTCCAGCGTAATGCTGTCTTTCATCATCATGCCGCCCATCATGCCAGCCTTCATAGCCGGATCGTCCATATCCAGTTCCAGGTACAGCTGTTCTGTTTCGTCCAGAGCTTTCAGCACACTTTCATCCAGTGTAGCGTCGCAGGTAATGTGTATGGTACCAAACAGGTATGATGGCTTTGTAATGCCATTGCCCGATACCTTCCATAACAGTGATTTTTCAAGATCCTGAGCATTTAATGATATGGTAAATAAAGCTATAGCGGCGATGAGAAGTTTTTTCATTGTAATCTTATAATTCTATTTTTTTAAGTTCCTGATAATTGCGGTTTAATCGCTTAAGCAGCAGGCCATATATAAGCCTGTAAAATAGCCAGAAGCAGCACACAAGTATAGATATAAACACTATACCTATTCCAAAGTACAGCGCCATTGCGGTAGTTCCTTTACCATTTTCCTCGGCAGTATGCAGCAGCTCCAGCCATTGCGGGTCGTTGTTAAACAGGAACAATAAAGTTATTAAAGATATTGCAAATAATACTGCAAGTTTAATAACAATATAACGCGACACAATTTTTCTGGTGCGCAGTATGTTTGCCATCAGGTTTTTAATGGTATCGGTATTTGTAATCTTTTTATAGTTTACATAGAACAGGTACATAAATACAAGGTTTATAGCATTATCTATAACCATTAGCCCAATATTCATATAATCCGGCATGTACAGCTCCATCTTTTTTACCTCAGGATGGTCGCTAAGCAGGAAAGACAGCGAAAAGAATATAGCAAACTCTACTATACTAATCAGCAGTATCCATTTTACAATAGAAGACGACCTTTTATGCAGCATGGCATAAATTTCGTTTTCGGAAATCTTAGGATAGCGGTTTCCATCCTTTTTCCAGTCGCTCTTTAATTTATCTAATACATCCATAGTTGCCTTACCTCGTTACGGATTTAATATTTGTTTTAATTTTCCTTTTATCCTGTTCATCTTCACCCTTGCATTAACTTCGGTTATACCCAGCGTTTCCGCTATTTCGGCATAATCCTTATCTTCCAGGTACATAAAAACAAGCGCTTTTTCTATATCATTTAATTGGTGTACCGCCTGGTACAGCAATTTTATATGCTCTTCTTCCTCATAGTTATATTCTTCCTGATTTACTTTGTGTATGGTGCTGTTAAATTCAATGGTATTTACCGTGCGTGATTTTTTTCGGTAAAGGGTAATAGCGGTATTAAGTGCAACCCTGTATGCCCATGTAGTAAACTTAGAGTCGCCCCTGAATTGTGGATAAGCTTTCCACAACTGTATTGTAATTTCCTGGAAAAGGTCTTTGTGGGCATCTTCACTATCGGTGTAGAGCCTGCATATTTTGTGTATCAGGTTTTGGTTTTCCTGTAATTGGTTTACAAATGACTTCTCCAGTTCTGAACTCATGCCTTATTGGTATAAGCAACTATTAAAATGTTACAGTTTGTTATAAATCTTTTTCACGATAGTAATTTACCAGATAGCCCACAAAACGGCTGTAGGTTTCCAAACCGTCTTTCTGGTGGTTAAATTTGAGGAAGTTATCATAAAAACTTTTAAAAAAGACCTCCACAAAAGAGGAGTACCTGTCGTTAAACTGCTCACTTTCTTCAAAGTTGCGCAGTATGCCCGTATGTATAAGCGGGAGCAGGCTTTTTGCCTTTTCTTCATCCAGCTTTTCTATATTGCGTATGCAGTATTTTAAGGCAAACGAATAGCCCGAATATTTAAAATAGGGATCGTTGCTGTGTATAGAAGCCATGTAGCCTATAAAGTTCGCCTCGCTTTCGCTGGCATATCCTATCTGGTGCGACATTTCGTGGCAGGTTGTGGTAGGTAGGTTATAAAGCGGAAGATTTTCGTTTACCTGTGCCTCGTTTGTAAACGGATTAAGGTAACCGCCAAACCCCATATATGATAAGGGCGTGCTTATAAGCGAAGACTTAATGCTTTCTGTTTGATAAGTAAACTCAGGATAGGTTTGTTTCAGGTTATTGTAGCCTTTTACAGCCTTATCGTACACCTGCCTTACGGTATAAGGGTTTTCTACTTTTACGCTGTCGTTTTTTGTAATGCTATAGTGCATTTGGTTGGTTTTTTCTATAAGTTTTTTGGTAAAAGCCACCAACTCTTCCATTTCATATTTTTTTTCGAAACCCATTTTTTCGTTAAGCGGCATCCGGTGGTAATTTACCGCCCAAAGCATATAAAAGAGGAAATAAAAAACAGAAAGAAAGCTGAGTATAGAGAGTATATTGCTTTTGTACTCCCTGCGCCATGTTTTGCGGCGCAGCCACAACCAGCGTATAACAAAAAAGATAACCACACCATAGATAATATCGCCTACAGAGAAGCTGAAAAGCCCGAAAAAGCTGCGCGATATTTTTGAAATGTAAGGATAGATGCCGTTACTGTAACCGTTTTCTACCAGCTGCGGGAAAAAAGACAATACATTTACAATAAGTATTTGTACAAACAGTAAAATGCTCAGTATTATCTTTTTTCTCATTGGGGTTAATTATCTATAGGTTTGTAAATATAAGTAGTATTTTTGTATGGTAAAACAGCTTACTGTATAACCCCATGAAAAAGATTGATGCACCGGAGAAGGTTATTTTTATTTGCGACGGTAAAAAATGCGGAAAGCTTAACAAAGGGCTCCGCAAGTGTTTTAAAGAAGTGCTTAAGGAAGCCGGAAAGCGCAACGGTACAGAATTTATTTATACCGACTGTACCGATAACTGCAAAAATGCCCCTGTGGTAAACCTGCAGCCTCAAAATGTGTGGATAGGGCAGGTGGAAGAAAAAGATGTAAAAGGTATAGTAAAGGATTATTTTTGAAATTGAACAGAAACTATAAAAACCATAATTTTAATGAGTCAGGAAATCAGAAACCTTGAGCCAAAAGCGCTATGGAACAAATTTGCCGACCTGAATGCCGTGCCAAGGCCGTCTAAAAAAGAAGAAAGGGTAATTGCCTTTATGAAAGACTTTGGTGCTAAGCTTGGGCTGGAAACCATTGTAGACGAAGTAGGTAATGTAATTATAAAAAAGCCCGCTACACCGGGCATGGAAAACCGTAAAACAATCGTAATGCAGTCGCACCTTGATATGGTGCACCAGAAGAATGCCGATACGGTTTTTGATTTTGATACACAGGGTATCGAAATGTATACAGATGGCGACTGGGTGCGTGCCAAAGGCACTACACTGGGTGCCGATAACGGACTGGGTGTGGCTACCATAATGGCTGTGCTGGAAAGTAAGGACATTAAGCATCCTGCCATAGAGGCACTGTTTACAATAGACGAAGAAACCGGAATGACGGGCGCTATGGGGCTTAAGGGCGGACTTTTAAACGGGGAGATACTGCTTAACCTGGATACCGAAGAGGATGACGAAATTGATATAGGCTGTGCCGGTGGTGTGGATGTTACTGCAGAGAGGGCTTACCATGAAGAAGACGCACCTGAAAATGCTGTAGGTTATACTATTACTGTAAAAGGCCTTACAGGTGGTCACAGTGGTATGGATATACACAAAGGACTGGGTAATGCCAATAAAATTATGAATCGCCTGCTGTTTGACAGCTTTGAGAATTTCGGGCTTCAGGTCGCGGAGATAAACGGAGGAAGCCTTCGCAATGCCATTCCGCGTGAGAGCTTTGCAAAGGTTATAATCTCTGATATTTTTGATGAGGCTTTTGTGTTTGATATGCAGGAGGTTATAAACGATATTAAAACAGAATTTAAAACTACTGAGCCTAACCTTGAGATTAAGATTGAAAAATCGGCAGAGACACCTGCAAAGGTTATGGAGCTGGGAGTGCAGGAAGGACTTGTGCGTGCGCTGTATGCTGCTCACAATGGTGTGTACCGCATGAGCGCTAATATGGAAGACCTGGTAGAGACATCAAATAACATAGCAAAAGTTATAGTTAAGGATGGTAAAATCCATATAGGGTGCCTTACCCGTTCATCTGTAGAAAGCTCTAAGTTTGACCTTGCCAATGCGCTTCGTTCTGCATTTGAGCTGTTTGGTTGTGAGGTGACTTTTTCAGGTACTTACCCCGGGTGGACACCAAATGTAAGCTCTCCTATACTTGAGGTACTTAAGGAAATATATGAAAAGCAGAATAACGAAAAACCAAATGTTGTAGCCTGCCATGCAGGGCTCGAGTGCGGTATATTAGGAACCAATTATCCTGATATGGATATGATTTCCTTTGGCCCTACTATTAAAGGCGCTCACTCACCGGACGAAAGGGCAAGCATATCATCTGCTCAAAAATACTGGAAGTTTGTACTGGAAATACTGGAGAATATTCCGGCAAAATAAAAGAAGCCGTATTTAGATATATAAAACCGTTGGGAGATTTCTCAGCGGTTTTTTTATTAAAAACAGAAAGTAAATAACCGAATCCCTCATCAGCGTTTCCCCAGCTTCTTAAAATAGCTAATGTATTCCTGTGGGGTAGTAAATTCTTCGTAGCCTCCACGATCTAAAACGCGGCCATGTTTATCGAGCATTACTATATATGGAAAAAAACCATTACGGTTATAGCGTTCGGTAAGGATAATCTTCATGTCGTTAATATCCACAGGTTCGGAATCGCCTTTTTTCTGAAGAAAGTCGGCACGCAGCAATATCCAGCTTTTTTCAGCTTCAAACTTAAATTCGGGGCTTTGCCACAATTTCTTTTCCAGTTCTATGCAGCGAGGACACCAGTCGGAACCGGAAAAAACAAGCAGTATATTTTTATTCTGGGCAGCGGCTTTACCTTTAGCCACCTCAAGATCGGTATTCCATTCCTGGCAAAAACCTGCAGCACCCAGCATCAGGCATA
>CAMPIZ010000068.1 GCA_946886675.1 uncultured Flavobacterium sp. | reverse complement strand
TTGTTGATGTTGTGTTTTACAGCAGTATCTTTTGCACAGTCAGGAACCGTGCAGGGAACTGTAACAGATGCGACAGGGATGGGGCTTCCGGGAGTTAATGTCCTGGTAAAAGGTTCTGATGCAGCCACATCTACGGATATTAATGGTGACTTTACCATTCAGGCTTCTCCGGGAGATGTGCTGGTATTTACTTACATTGGCTTTGGTACAAAAGAAGCTACTGTGATAGACGGGCGGGCATTTTCTATTAAAATGGAAGAAGATGCAACAGTGCTTAACGAAGTAGTAGTGGTAGGGTATGGATCCCAGCAAAAAAAGGACATAACCGGAGCCGTTGCTACAATTGATGGTGAAAAATTTGAAAACCGCGTAAACAATCAGGTAAGCAGCCTTATTCAGGGGCAGGCAGCTGGTGTTCAGGTAATCTCAAATTCCGGTAAACCGGGAGGGGGATTCAGTGTAAGGATACGTGGTGCGAGCTCTATTACAGCAGGCAGTGATCCTATTTATGTTATTGATGGTGTTATTACTTCAGATACACGTTCGCTTAATCCGGCTGATATTGAAACGATGTCGATACTTAAAGATGCTTCGGCTGCAGCAATCTATGGTTCGCAGGGTAGTAATGGTGTTGTAATTATTACAACTAAGCAGGGTAGAACCGAAAAGCCGGTTATCACTTATGACACCTATGTAGGTTTTCAAACTGTTTGGAAAAAACTGGATGTATTAAATGCGGATCAGTACCGTGAGCTGCAAATGGAAAGAGGCCTGGGTACTACCCCTGGTTTCTGGGATCAGTACACTGCCAACACAAACTGGCAGGATGAAGTATTCCAGACAGGTTTTTCAAACAGCCATCAGGTTTCTGTTTCTGGAAAATCAAACAAAACTTCCTACTATATGTCCGGGGGTGTTGTAAATCAGGAAGGTGCTGTAAGAAGTGCTGAAATGACCCGGAAAACATTTAAGGTTAACCTTTCACAGGAAGTTACAGACTGGCTTAAGATAGGTACTCATTTTAACTATGTAGATTATAATGATGTAGATGTAACCGATAACTCTGCTGTTAATCAGGGGGGCGTTATTCTTGGGGTACTTTCTACACCACAAAATATAGGAATCTATAATGAAAACGGGACTTTTACAAGTAACCCTTTCCAGGATTGGGAAAATCCTATATCCAGCACTGATGCTGCACAAAGAGGTTACAGAAACCAGCGTGTTTTTGGTAATGTATATGGTGAAATAGAATTCCTTAAGAATCTAAAATACAGGACAGCTTTAGGTATAGATTTCAGCAATGCAAAAAGCGATTACTTTCTTGATCCATACCGTACAAGTTATGGCCGTGCCATGCAGGGTATAGGGCGTTACCAAACATGGTTGTCTAACTACTATAACTTTGAAAATACTCTTACATACAACCTTAACCTTGATAAGCACAGTATAGAAGCGCTTGTAGGTACAGTATATCAGAAATGGCAGTGGGAAAACAGCTCTATTGAAAGAAGGAACTTTGCCGGGGATGCAATTACAACACCAAATGGTGGTGCACAGATAGTAAGTGCAGACGCTGATAAGTCGAGCCAGGTAAACTCATCGTTTATTTCAAGGATAAACTACTCTTTTGACGACAGGTATTTATTTACGGCAAACTTCAGGGCAGATGGTTCAACTAAATTCGGACCAAGCCAAAAATGGGGATATTTCCCATCATTCTCTGCCGGCTGGAGGATTTCAAACGAAGCATTTTTCTCAGGCGTAACTGCTGTTAACGACCTTAAGGTTAGGGCAGGGTATGGTTTTGTGGGTAATGACACCGGAATACCTAACTATGCATGGTATGGCACTGTGGTTCCGGGAACAAACTACCCTATAGGTGGTGGTGCACAGCCTGGAAATTATCCGGGAAGAATTCAAAACGAAGACCTTAAATGGGAAGCTTCTGAGCAGTTTAATATTGGTATCGATTTAGCATTGTTTAATAACAGGTTAACTTTTACGGCAGACTATTACAGAAAAGTAAGTAACGACCTGTTACTTAATGTGCCAATACCAAGATCTACCGGATTTGATACTGCTTTAATGAATGCCGGTGAAGTAGAAAACAAAGGTTTTGAATTTGCAGTAGGATCTGTAAATTTTGATGGCGATTTTAGATGGACTACAGACCTGAACATATCTTTTAACAGGAACGAGATAACAAATCTTGTTGGAGAAACTATTTCTACCGGAGGTGTGGCAAACAGAGGAGATGCTGTAAGGCTTATACAGGGGCAGCCTGTAGGAACTTTCTATGGATATGAGTGGGGCGGTGTAGACCCAGAAACCGGTAATGTATATTATATTGGTGCAGACGGGCAGCCTACATTTGAACCTACTGATGATGATCGTAAGGTAATTGGCGATCCTAATCCTGACTTTATTTATGGGGTAACTAATAACTTTAGTTATAAGAACTTTAACCTTAATATATTCTTCCAGGGTTCACAGGGTAACGATATCTTTAATGCCACCAGGATAGAAACAGAAAGTATGATCGATTCTAAGAATCAGTCTGCAGCAGTACTGGACCGCTGGCAGGAGCCGGGAGATATAACCGATGTTCCGCGTGTTTCTACAGATGGAAGCACTGTAAACTCAAGATTATCTACCCGCTATGTAGAAGATGGTTCTTACTTAAGGCTTAAGGCTATAACATTAGGCTATGATTTCTCTAAGAACCTTACCGACAGAATTGGTTTAAGTGCCTTAAGGTTGTATGCTACAGGAGAAAACCTGTTTACCATTACAGATTATTCAGGTTTTGATCCTGAGGTGAACTTTGCAGGTAACAGTACACAAGTGTATGGTATAGACTATGGAACCTATCCGCAAACCAGGAATATTATTTTTGGTATCAGGGCATCACTTTAATTTAAAAAGACGTAAAAGATTATGAAAAATAAAAAAATAATAGCAGCGCTTCTTCTTGCAGGATTTGTGTTTACTGCCTGCGAAGACGGACTGGACGATATGCCGATCTCCCAATCAACTGTGGATAATGCCTACACATCCGGAGACCAGATTGAGGCTGCCCTTACCGGGGTATATGAATCCTTTCAGGGGAATGATTATTATGTATGGGACCATGTATTGTTCTCAGATGTGCGTTCTGATAATCACTATGCCGGAGGTGATAATCCCGACATTTTCCAGATAGATGCTATAAACATCCAAAATGATAACCCAAGGGTATTTAACGCTTGGTCTGCTATATATAACGCGATTGCAAAAGCAAACGTTGTTCTTGATAAGGCACCACAGGTAAGCCAGCAGATAACAGAAGAGAGAAGGGAACAGATAATTGGCGAAGCTTATTTTTTAAGAGCTTACCATTACTATACCCTTGCCAGGCTTTTTGGCGGTGTACCTCTTATTACGGCACCCGTTAACTCTGCCGACCCATCGGTTACAAGAGTGCCAAGGAGCACAGAAGAGGAAGTATATGCACAAATTATTGCTGATTTGGAAATGGCAGCTTCTAAACTTCCGGATGATTATGGCAGTGAGCCAAGTGTGAATAAAGCACGTGCTACAAAAGGAGCAGCCCATGCTTTACTGGCTAAAGTGTATGCACAAAAACCTGCTCCTGATTATGGACAGGTAATTAATTATGCAAACATGGTGCTTACAAGCCCTGCAGGTTATGATCTTATGGGCAGTTATGCCGAATTGTTTGACGGCAGTCATTATAACAATATCGAATCTATACTTGAGGTTCAGTATCTTGGAGGTAATGAGGGTTCTTGGGGTCCGCAAATGCACCTTCCGCCATCAGTAAGTGGCGACGGTTGGAGAAAGTTTGTAACACCATCACACGACCTTGTTAATGCATTTGACTCTGAAGGTGATGAAATACGCAAAAATGCTACTATCCTGTTTGAAGAAGTTAGCTGGGTAGATGAATACTGGGGTAACGCGGCAAACAGCTCTGTTCCTTTTGCCTATAAATGGAAAAACGCAATGGGCTGGGCCAGTTCAGATCATATTTACCTTCTTCGCCTTGCCGATATAATTTTGCTTAAGGCAGAAGCACATAACGAGTTGGGTGACATTGGCGCCGCAGAAGCAGAAGTAAATAAAGTAAGGCTTAGGGTAAACCTTCCTGCTTTAACTGCTGAACAAACAGCATCTGCAGCTGTTATGAAACAGGTGATACTTAAAGAGAGAAGGCTTGAGCTTGCTCAGGAAGCACACCGTTGGGATGACCTTGTGAGAAATGGTGTTGCTGTAGAGGTAATGAACAGTGTTCCTGATATTGATCTTAGGGACGGAGAACCTGTTAATTATAATATGCAGCCACATGAGGAGTTCCTTCCGATACCTCAAAATGAAATAAACAGGAATCCTAACCTTGAGCAAACGCCGGGTTACAATTAATAAAAACAAAATCATGAAGAAAGTACTGCTGCTTTTAAGTTTTGCCTGTTTTTTTGCTTCGTGTTCCAATAGTGAAGACGGCACAAATACACCGCCACCTGCACCACCATCTGAAAATAATGGTAACGTTGTGGGTAGTGCTGATGTTTGGGTAACAAGCGGAAACAAATCCAAACTTTTCAGCCAGCAGCCTTCTGCTGATATTTATGATAATAATGCGACCGAAAGGCCGTCGGTTACGGTTGACTTTTCCCAACAATTTCAGGAAATCGACGGCTTTGGCGCCGCATTAACAGGGTCTTCGGCCTATGTAATTAACCAGATGAATGCGGCTCAGAAAGATGCTTTACTGAAGGATCTTTTCAGCGATGATGAGGGTATCGGCTTAAGTTATCTAAGGCTTACTGTAGGTGCATCTGATTTTTCGCTGAATAACTCTACTTATAATGATCTTCCCGCAGGACAAACAGATCCTAACCTGGAACAGTTTTCTATCGCGGATGACGAAGAACATGTGATACCTGTATTACAGTTGGTATCAGGTTATGCGCCGGATATTAAAATTATGTCCAGCCCCTGGAGTGCTCCGGCATGGATGAAAACCACCGGAAGCCTTGGTGGCGGTAGTCTGAAACCCGAGTGGTATGATGCTTATGGCGATTATTTTGTAAAGTATCTAAATGCTTATGCGGCACACGGTATAAATATCGATGCTGTAACGCCTCAAAATGAACCGCTTCATGAAACATCGGGCTATCCTACAATGAAGATGACAGCGGCAGAACAGGCAGATTTTATTAAAAACAGCCTTGGGCCAAAATTTCAGTTGGCAGGCTTAAATACAAAAATCATTGCTTACGATCATAATTTTGATCAGCCTTCATATCCTATTACGGTTTTAGGTGATAGTGAAGCTTACCCGTACATAGACGGATCTGCTTTTCATGCCTATGCAGGAGATGTTTCTGCCATGAATCAGGTGCATGCTGCATTTCCTGAAAAGAACCTCTATTTTACTGAAATTTCAGGAGGGGAGTGGAGTACGGATTTTTCAGCTAACCTGAAGTGGAATATATCTAACATTTTTATAGGTACTACGGCAAACTGGTCTAAAAATGTTTTGTTATGGAATCTTGCACTTAACAGTAATCATGGCCCTACCAATGGCGGCTGTATGGATTGCCGGGGCGTAGTAACTGTAAGTTCATCAGGGCAGGTTACAAAAAATGTAGAGTATTACTGTCTTGCACATTTCTCAAAATTCGTTAGACCTGGCGCAAAAAGGGTTCATTCTACAAATTTTGATAATTCTCTGGGGCTAAAAAATATAACCTTTATAAACACAGACGGTACTAAAGTAATGGTGATACTTAACGAATCGTCATCAGTAAGAAATATAGCAATTAAAGACGGAGACACTAAAATTAATTATACAATAGAAGCCAATGCTGTGGCAACTATTGTATGGCAATAAACGCATCTATTAATCATTTCAATAATAGCGTAATATTACGCTCTAAAATTATCATGCAAAAACTGAATACCTCACTATTTAAAAGACTTTCTGTTCCGCTTTTATCAGCAGTTGTACTTGTAGGCTGTGGTTCTGCCGAAAAAAAACAAGAAGGCGAGTTATGGCTTACTATGCCTGACAAGTCGGTTATGTTTGAAAAGCAGGAAAATCTTTTAACCGGCCAATCAGACAATCAGGGAAACGTAATAAACATTGACCCTTCCAAAACATATCAGGAAATGGATGGCTTTGGCTATACCCTTACAGGGGGTAGTGCCATGCACATCAGTAAAATGTCTGCTGAAGCCCGCGAAAAGCTTTTAAACGAACTGTATGGCACAGGCGAAGGCAGTATTGGCGTAAGTTATATAAGGGTAAGCATAGGTGCATCCGACCTTGATGAAAAACTATTCTCTTATAACGATCTTCCAAAAGGGGAAACCGATGTAAACATGGAGAAATTTGACCTGGGGTATGACAAGCAGTACCTTATTCCTGTTTTACAACAGATACTTAAAATAAACCCTGAGATAAAAATATTAGGTTCCCCATGGTCACCGCCGGTATGGATGAAAGACAATGGCGATACCAGAGGAGGCAGCCTGAAACCGGAATTTTATCCTGCCTATGCAAAATACTTTGTAAAATATGTGCAGGAAATGAAAGCTAACGGTATTACAATAGATGCAATTACTGTGCAAAATGAACCGTTGCACCCGGGTAATAACCCAAGCCTTTTAATGCCTGCTGAGGCACAAAAAGTATTTGTAAGAGATCACCTTGGGCCTGCATTTGAAAAAAACGGAATAAAAACCAAAATAATTGTTTACGACCATAATGCCGACAGGCCTGATTATCCGATAACTATATTGGACGATCCGGAAGCTGCAAAATATATTGACGGCTCTGCTTTCCATTTATATGGAGGTACGGTTGATGCTATATCAAAAGTACATGATGCGCATCCTGACAAAAACCTGTATTTTACAGAACAATGGGTGGGTGCTCCCGGCGACTTTGCCAAAGAACTTACCTGGCATACTGAAAACCTGATAATAGGAGCGCCTAGAAACTGGTGTAAAACAGTACTGGAGTGGAATGTTGCCGCAGATGAAAACCAACAACCACATACCGACAGGGGCGGTTGCGACCGATGTCTTGGTGCTGTTACCATAACAGGTGATAAAATAACAAGAGAGCCTGCTTATTATATTATTGCGCATGCCTCAAAATTTGTACTTCCCGGCAGTGTAAGGATAGAATCTAACCTTGCAGAAGGGCTGCCAAATGTGGCTTATAAAACTCCTGAAGGCAAAATAGTAGTAATACTACAAAATACATCTCAGGAAGAGAAAATAGTAAATATAAATGCAGGTGAAAACAAAACGGCTGTAAAGCTTAAAGCCGGCGCTGTGGCAACATTAGTATTATAATAAAAAAATCAACAGGTTTGGGTGCATACATAATCCTTTGGCCTCATAAATAAATTGTTTTTTGTGATAAAAAAATAAGGATATGCTGTCCGCAACTATTAAGCAAAAATGTATGCACTAAACCTTTGATATAAATAGTAATTGTAGAACTTCATTTGATTGAATAAGTATATGTTTAGGTTAGTTACTTAAAGAGCCGGAGCTGTGGACCGGCGATTTCGATTCGGTCGTCGACGAGATGCGCCAG